>JBBROT010000031.1:0-16227 GCA_038229155.1 Bryobacterales bacterium
CTATGGCGTCCTTCGAGGGAAAGTAATAGTACGCCGCTCCCGTGGCCACGCCAGCCTCCAGGGCAATGTCACGCATGGTGACAGCTTCAAACCCTCGCGTTCGAAACGCACTCAGAGCGGCGTTTAGGACCCGCATCCGGGTCTCCTCGCTCTTTGGACCTTTCACTTCTGTATGGCCTACCGTTCGGTCTGGCATTGGGGAAGGGTCATCCTTCGAAGTTGCTCTTCGATCTCATGTTCATTGCGGAGGCGCAATAAGTTCGACAATGCCAGCCGGTTCGTGGAAACAAGCGCAAACGCCTGCCGCGCCATCAGAGCGAGTAATGGGCTGGTGAGCCGAAAAGCAAGATCGCGATAGTCGCGAAGGGCCCACAAGCAGACGATCCAGGCATGATCGCCCAGCCATGCCTCGCCGGTGTTGGCTACTACTGCAAGCTCACCGGCGGGTAACCACGGAAATCTCCTTCGTGCTTCGGATGATCCGGTTGGGAGGAACTCAAGCCTAACCAGCGGAATCTGGTGGCTGATCCAATCCTTGGCGTTGGTGCAAAGGCCGCACTCCGCGTCGTACGTAATTGAAAGACGGCTGATCGGCGGCATTTAGACCCCAGGCTGAACCGCAATCCGGGCGTCAGGAGCCAAGGGTGGCCTCATGTCGGCCATTCCTCTTTTCCGCAGCCGGGTAAATACATAAAGATTGAAGAAGTGCATAACCCCGAGCACCATCAGCACGATGCCAAGCTTGTCGCAGACCAATTCGATAGCGCTTCGCACAGTAGGGACCGGGTCACCCGTGCGCATTGCGAGTGCGACATAGCCTAAGTTGACCAGATAAAAACCGACCACCAGCAAATGGTTCACGGAATCCGCAAGTTCCTGATTGCCGTTGAACGCGTCAACCAGAAAGGTTCTGCCGTTGCGGTGCAAAGTCCGGGCCACCCAAACTGTGACGGACAAGCTGATAACAAGATACGCGGCGTAGCAAAAGACGATGTACATTTTGACTTCTCCTTTTTGAACATGCGGCGAATCTGAACATGTTCAAATTTGAGACTAGGCCCGCCGCGTCAGAATGTCAAGACAAAAAATGAACGCGTTCAATTCCGAGATTATATATCTTGACGAGTATATGCGATGTAGGGTATATAAACAGTATGGACACCGTGTTCGAAATTATTGCGGAGCCGAACCGCCGCGCGATATTGAGCCTGCTGGTCTCCTCACAACAATCGGTTGGAGAGATTGAGCGTCACCTTCGTATGCCGCAGCCGACCGTGTCAAAGCACCTGCGGGTGCTGCGAGAGGCCGGTTTCGTGGAATCCACGGTGGACGCTCAACGCAGGCTCTACCGGCTGAAACCGGAATCGCTTCAGGAGGTGGATGCCTGGCTCGCTCCGTTCCGCCGATTCTGGTCCGCTCACGTAGATGCTCTTGAACGCCACCTGGACCACATGGAGCAAATAGATCAATCAACACCAAAGAAAAAAAAGAAAAGGAGAAAGAAATGACCGATCGCGAGCAGTACACACCGGGCGAGGCCCGCGGGGCGCAGGTACGAAGGGACGGGGAGAAGTGGACCCTCATTCTTGTGAGAGAACTGAGCCACTCGCCGGAAAAGGTTTGGCAGGCTCTAACCGACCCCGCGCATCTGCGCGAGTGGGCTCCCTTTGAAGCTGACAGGAGCCTGGGTGCGGCGGGAACTACCGTGACGCTCACCACCGTGGGAACGCCCGCGCCGCAGGTTTCCGAAACGAAGGTGACACGAGCCGACGCGCCCAAGGTGCTTGAGTACAACTGGGGTGGCAACGGCATTCGATGGGAACTCGAAGCTGTTGGCGGCGGCACGCGCCTGACACTGTGGCACAACATTGATCGCCGCTTCATCTCAATGGGTGCTGCCGGGTGGCACATCTGTCTAGATGTTCTGGATCACCTTCTCGGCGAAGCTCCAATTGGACGCATTGCCGGCCCCGATGCCATGAAGTTCGGCGGGTGGCAGCGATTGAACACGGAGTATGCGAAGCAGTTTGGCGTTGAACCGCCCAGTTGGCCGGCCAACGCCCCGAAGAGTTGAAGCGCGGGAGGAGAAACCCATGGAATTGACTTTGCGGAAGCCGGCCCTCGCCGCCGCCGGGCTCACGCCCAAAACCAAGGCCATCATTTATTGGATAGCCACCGCGCTCTTCTGCCTGCAGATGAGTTTCACAGCCTACGCGCAACTGCGCCTGCCGCAGGTAGCCGAGGCGTTTACCCATCTTGGGTTCCCCGCCTATTTCCGGGTGGAACTCTCATGGGCCAAGCTCCTCGGCGTGGTGCTGCTGCTTGCCCCGGTGCCGGCGCGGCTTAAGGAGTGGGCCTACGCCGGGTTCGCGATTAATATCGCCTCGGCGCTTATCGCTCACCTCGCTGTGGGCGATGGGCCAGAGGCGTGGGGCTGGGCGGCAGCCACCGGCGTGCTGTGGGGGCTCTCGTACTTCTTTTGGCGTCACCTGCAGGCCAGATCGAAGCTCGGAGTGGAGGGATCATGACGAAGAATCGTGCGCCGAACAGCGCGGCCGCTTCGAAAAACATCACGAAGAAGATCAAGGAGCTGGCGGACTGGAGGGGCGAGACGCTCGCCAGGGTTCGCCAGCTTATTCACGAAGCGGACCCGGAGATCGAGGAGGAATGGAAATGGATGGGGACTCCGGTCTGGTACCACGACGGAGGCGTCTGTACGGGAGAATCGTACAAGCAGATTGTGAAGCTCACCTTCTTCCGAGGCGCCTCTCTCCAGGATCCCCAGAAGCTTTTCAACTCCAGTCTTGAGGGGAACACGCGCCGAGCCATCGACATTCGGGAAGGCGAGGAGATCAACGAGGCGGCCTTTATAGAGTTGATCCGATCCGCGGCGGGAGCCAATTCCGAGGCGCGAGTCCGGCGCGCTGTCGTGAAGAGGAAGGGCTGACGAGGGCCGAGAAGGACTGTCGCAATCGCGCTCGATCCGCTAGCAAAACGATCCCTGGTCGCGAATTGAGCGCTTTGTCCAGATTTTCACTGCCTTCATACTAGCGAGCTTTTCTGCCAGCGCATTCCCACGACCGCGCTTGCTAAGAACTGCGGCTTTCAATGGAACCTGCTCAACAAACTTTGGCCGCTAGCTGATTACCGCAGAACTCGTCGAGGATGCTTGGCCAGCAGAGCTTTAATATTCTGTTCGATGTCTTCCCGGTTGACCACACCCGCGATGTAAGCCGCTGCTACTCTGCCTTTCGTGTCGATGAGGAATGTATCGGGGAGAGATTTCAAGCCGAAGCGCCCCATGGTGGAATCGTTCCCCAGCACTATTCTGTATGGCACGCGGTTGGCGGAAAGAAACGGTTTCAGCGCTCCCCAGCCCCCTTCATCAACCGACACTCCGACAACAGCGAAACCTTGCGCGCCATAGGTTTCTCAAATTCCGCAAACCAAGGGATCTCTTCTTTGCAGCCGCCACACCAGGTGGCCCAAAAATCCAATAGCAGGACTCTGCCCTTGTAGTCCTTGAGGCGTGCAGTTTTACCCTCGGCATCCTGTAGCTCGAAATCCGAGGCGGGACTTCGTGTATGGGCGGGCTGCAAAGCGGCCCGAACCGTAACTGGCTCCGCTGCATTGCCAATGCCGTAGCCGGTTAGAATGACCAGGGCAAGAAAGTGTATCACTGCTGGCGGCAGGGCATGATGGGCGGCATCAAGGCCCAATATGACTGCATCAAGGCGCTTTCGGAAACCGAGTTTTACGACGACTTGAAAATCATCGACGTGCCGGTGTTGGTGATGCACGGCGAGGACGATCAAATCGCGCCTTTCGCGGCAACCGCGGCAAGCTCGATCAAACTGCTGAAGCACGGGACGATGAAGAGCTATCCCGGGTTTCCGCATGGCATGCCCGCCACGCATGCGGACAGGATCAATGCCGACATCCTCGATTTCATCAAGACGTAAACGGACCTGCCGGAAAACCGATTACTAAAAGAAGCGTTCCGCGCCGGCGCTACATCCAAGGCGTAGATTCCGGGTATGCGGCCCCTTCCGTGGTGACGACTCTTAGAACGCTGGAACAGCAGAAGGCGGAGACACTCGACCTTCTGCGGAGCTGGCCGGCAGCGAGGCTGGACTACCGTCCGGCTCCGGATGCCTGGTCAGCCGCAGAGGTTGTGGACCACATCGCCAAAGTAGAGAGCGGAATCATCGGGGCGGCTCGACGCGGTTTAGAAAAGCCACACCGGTTAGGTGTCCGGGACCGGCTTGGCTTCATAATGATCGAACGCGTTTTCAAGACTCCGCGCCGGGTGAAGGTGCCCGCGACCGCTCCTCAGGTGCTGCCCGAACCGGACGTTAGCCTTTTGACCGCCCAGGCTCGTTGGGACGCGACACGCCAGGAGTTGGCTCAGCTAGTGGCTGAAATCACTCCCGGCCAGCTTCGAGGAGGAGTGTTCCTGCACCCGGTGAGCGGATGGATGAGCGTGCCGCAGATTCTGCGTTTCTTTTCGGTACACGTGGAACACCACCGGTTTCAACTCACTCGCCTGGCCGAATAGTTTTATCTCAGACCTCGTAGCCCAACTCTGCGAGAGTGTCTCCCGCCACCGTAAGGAATTCCTGTTGTTCCTGCTCTGTCAGATCGCGCTTCCAGCGGAAGACACGATCGAGACTAGGAGGGCTGGTGGTGAGGCGCTGCTGATCGAGTCTCTGCTGGTGACTCACGATTTCCGTGCCGTCCGGTTGCATGCGGGCTCCGTGCTCTTTTAGCCTTTCAGGAGTGCGTTGCCAATAGTTCAGCATGTCCGGGTGAAAGGGAAGATTCAGAAACTCGCAGACCCTTTCAAGCTGCCGGCGGCTGTCCTGAACCAGGTCTTCATAGCGAATTTCCATGTAGGCCGGCACGACGCTACCATCCGCTCTTCCGGCCTTAACCATGCGCTGCCAGTAATGAGCGAGGGAGGCGATATCGCGCGCGGGTGCAAACCAGAGCGGACGCAGCGAGACGGCCATGTCGCGCCCATCCCGAATGAGGTGGATGAAATGCGCCTCCGGCAACAGAGCTGCGATGGCGGGAATGTGTTCGCAATAGGTGGGGGTCTTATCGCCATATCGCGGTTTGCCGAAACGTGCGGCATAGAGACGATAGAGCGTTCTCACGCCGGACGCCAGATCGAAAGGTTGAAGGTTGTCAAGCGCGGTGCGCAACACTTGCGCGTCGAGCCCGAAATCGGGCCACACCGGGGCGTCGGGAGGGTAGCGGGTAATCGAATGGAACAGAGCTTCCGCATCGCCTGCTGGCGGCTGCTCAAGTTTCGCGAGCGGAACCAGGAAGCCCGTTTCCGGAGGGATGGCGAGTTGCGGGTGCGAATCGAGCATGAAGCGCAACAGGGTGGTGCCGGAGCGGGGTGCCCCCACAATCATGGGCATGGGCTGGTACTGGCTCATTACGCGGTCGCGGGAATCCGATGATATTTGAGAATATTCTCACTCGCTTCGGACAAATCGGTGTACGATTCCAAATCGTTTTTCGAGAAAAAAAAGGAAATCATGAACATTTTCAGGAATAAAGCGGGTATTTGCTTCAGCGCCTTGCTATGCACGGCCGCGCTTGCCCAAGCGCAGGCCACCCGCACCTGGGTATCGGGAGTTGGCGATGACGCAAATCCGTGCAGCCGGACAGCACCGTGCAAGACATTCGCGGGCGCCATTTCGAAGACCGCCGCGGGCGGCGAGATCGACGCGCTCGATCCGGGCGGATTCGGCACCGTGACCATCACGAAGGCCATCACGCTGAATGGCCAGGCAACACTCGGCAGTATTTTGAGCAGCGGCACCAACGGCATTACCGTAAATGCGGGACCGAGCGACACGGTGGTGTTGAGAAAGCTTTCCGTCAATGGGGCGGGCACAGGGATGACTGGCATTCGCTATATAGGCGGTGCGGCGGTGTCCGTTGAGGATTGCACGATCGACGGGTTCACGGTGAACGGTATCGAGGCCAATTTGACCACCAACGGCCGGTTGACGGTGCGGAACACCAGCATCGGCGGGGGCGCGGTTGGGGTGAAAGTGAATGGCACGACGGGCCGGGTTTCCGCGACGATTTCTAATTCTTCCATCCGCGGCGCGGCGACGGCCGTCGATGGACTCTACGGCACAATCGACATTACCCGTGGCGTGTTTTCCGATGCGACTTCCTATGCGATTCTGGCCGAAGGCGGCCTGATCAGCGTCAGCGATTCGCTGCTGGTGTCGAATTCGGTTGCCGTTCAGGCGCAGACGGGTGCCACGGTCCGTCTCTCCAACAACGATGTGTATGAGAATTTGACCGGCTTCGGATGCGGCGGCGGGACAATCCAATCGGCGGCGAACAACCGGAAAGGAGGAAACACCGGCGGCATGGTGCCCACCTGCAATCCGACTGGTTCCGTCACGATTCAATAGTTTCCCGATTGTATCCCTTGCTGTGAGCCAACACTCACCGCGGCTTCGCGCGGCTTGAGCCCGTCCAGCACAAGCCGCGCTTCGGGCCCCGCGAAATCGGTCATATCCAGAATCTCGTCCGACCCCAGCAGAGCCAGGATGCGAACCGGCCCCTCGTCCGCTTCGAATTGCAATTCGAAGCCAAGAGAGGAACCAGCCTCACCCAGATATTCACTCACATCCGGCCGGTCAATTTCGGGGAAACCCGCCGCCACGCAGACGCCTTTCTGCATGGCGAATACGGCTAAACATGGCTCCTTTGAAACGCGATGGGTGGCCCAGCCGGACACCTTCATCACGCCATAAAAACGAACAGCTGTTTCGATGTAACCCTGTAGCATTCCCCGCGGCTGGGCAAGCGTCCAGCCGGCGCGGCACACCGCCCAGCGCAACACGTTGAGTGTGCGCGATTCGGCACCGTTTGCCGGGCCAGTCCTGACGCTGCTAAAGGCCCTGAAGGTTGCCGCGTAGCGGTTCAGATGGCGCGCCGCCGCCCGTTCCGCGAGCGCGGGCAGGCGGGTTTGCGATTTCCACTCCGCGATTACCTGTTCATAAACTTCGATCAGCCGGTCCACCGCATCGGCCAAACGCGCGCGCGAACGAACCATCTGGCTGACGCGCAAGGCTTCAGCGGCACTATACCGGCCGATCTGTTCGAGCACGGTCTGCTTGTCAGCCGGCAGATTGAGCGAACGGACACCGAAGTTGAGGCGGCGCAAGCTTTCCCAATTTTGAGAATCGATCATCGGCCCCAACCCGCGGGGACCCGCGAGGATGACCGCCGTACCGACGGCCATGGCTTCGAGGGCGGCGCGGGCTTTCGCGAAGACCAGATCGTATCGCGGTAACAAATCTTCGGGATGAGAGACGACGTGACCGCTTTGCAGGCCCACCACATCGAGAACGATACCCGCTTCCGCGCAGGCGTCGCGGATGGCGGAGAGTTGCCGGGAATGGGTGAAATAGTTCCCGAACGCGAGGGCCGTGACCGGCCGGGCGGGCAGCGGGGGGCGCGGCTGAAAGAGCGCGGTATCGACAAAGTTCAGCAGAACGGTAACACGTTCCGGCGCGATGCCGAACATATCCACCAGCCGGTCCCGGCAGGTGTCATCCACCGCCACATAGCGCAGGACGCGAGGCGAGAGCAGGGGCTCTTCCTGAGTGGGCACCCAGCCGTGGCAGAAATTCACAACCGGTGTATCGGGGAAATACAGAGAGGCGGTGAGTGTTTCATAGTGATGCTGGCCATGAATGATATCGGGAGGCTCACCGCAGCGATCGAGGTTATCGATCACGGGAACTGTCGCGGCGCGCAACTCGCCGGCGACCTGGCCATGCACGGTGCTGAAGGCGATGGGGTGATGGCCACGACGCATCAGTTCCAGGGCAACATCGCGAAGATAAAGCTCCGTGCCGGCTCTTTCTCCGAGCGTGTTGTTAGTGAGAAGAATTCGCATAGTTGAGCGAAACGATGCTATCGAGTTTGGGCCATCTGCCTGAGGAAGCGTTGATGGGGCACGGCGAAGTTACCGCTGACGCGCGCTTCCGGTTCCAGATCTCCAATCACGACGGAACCCAGGCTGATAAAAGCTTTATCGCCGAGGCTCACGCCGTTGGCAACCACCGCGCCGGGGCCCACCCAGCATTCCTTTCCCACTTGCGAGTTTCCATTGATGACCGCGCCATGCCCTACGAATGAATTGGCGCCCACGGTAACGTTATGCGAGATGAAGGAATTGTTTCCGATTCGGCAGCGCGCACCGATGCGGGTGGCCTGACGGAACAGCCCGCGCGCGATGGTGGCGTTCGCGAAGACGATGGCATCTTCTTCGACGACAACTTTTCCCGCATGCGACATTTCGAGATACTCGCTTCCCCGGCGTAGCGTTTGAAAGCCGGTGGCACCCAGGACGGCCCCGGGATGCACGACCGCTCCCGCAAGCAGACAGGTGCCGGTTTCGATGACGGCATTCGCTCCGACAGTTACATTGGCACCGATTTCAACACCCATTTCAGCTAGGGAAGCGCGGGGATGTATGCGGGCCGAGGGATGCACTTTTGTGGGACAAAGAGGACCGTAAAAGCCATTCCCGGCGAGCGCGTTTTGCAGGACGAAAAAACTGCGGCGCGGATCTTCGGAAGTGGCGATGCCCATGTGAGATGGGAGGGAGGAAGCCAATTTGCGCGTAGCGATCACGGCGCAGACATCGCTGTTGGAGCGCAGCATGTCCAGGTAGCGGCCATCCTCGAGGAACGAAAGCATCCGGTTCATGGAGTCCAGCACGAAGCCCAGGGTGGCGAAGTGGGCGTCGGCAAGCAATTCGATATCGGCATATCCGCATGCGTCTTTCAGACTTAAAACGGCGGCGGGTTCTACAGGCATCTGAATAAAGTCTAACTAAAAGCTAACTCAACCCCAGGCACTTTCTTCATTTATGCTCAATCAGTGGTTATTTCAGAATTAATCGGCGGGCATGGTTGCGAAATGCCGGTAATATCGGCTCAGGGCCGAAAGGATTTGACAGCGGGTGAATTGAATGGGCTGATCGAGAGGACGGTCCGGTCATTGAACTGGGCTGGCGCGGGGCGGGGGGATCGCGTGGCCGTGGTGCTGCCGAATGGGCCTGAGCTGGCGTGCGCTTTCTTCGCGGTGTCGGCGTGCTGCGTTTTCGCTCCGTTGAACCCGGCTTATTCGGAACGCGAATTCGAATTTTATCTTCGCGATCTGGAAGTGCGGTTCCTGGTTACTCAGGATGGTTTCTGCGATGCCGCAACCGTGACCGCGGCCGCGCTGGGGATTCCTATCTTGGTGTTGCGAACGGAAGATGGTGAGGCCGCGGGAAGCTTCGTTTTGGAGGGGGGGGCAAGCCGCGAGGCGACTTTGCCAGGCTTGGCCGAACCCTGCGATACGGCGCTGCTGCTGCACACTTCCGGCACCACGGCGCGGCCGAAGCTGATTGCGCTTTCGCACAGGAACCTGACTTATTCCGCGCGTAACATTGCCGCAACGCTGGGCTTGACTCCGGACGACCGGTGCATGAATGTGATGCCGCTCTTCCACATTCACGGTTTGGTGGGCGCACTGCTTTCGAGCGTGAGCGCGGGCTGCCCTGTCTATTGCACACCGGGTTTTAACGCATTGCAGTTCATGCGGCTGCTGCGGGAATCGGAAGCCAACTGGTACACGGCGGTGCCTGCGATGCATCAGATGATATTGGGCCGTGAGACGCAAATGGCGGGTGCGCGCCCGCTGCGATTCATCCGGTCGAGTTCCGCGCATCTGAGCGTAAAGATTGCGGAGCAGTTGGAGGATCGCTTTGGCTGCGCCACGTTGAACAGCTATGGCATGACCGAAGCATCGCACCAAGTGTGCTCAAATCCGCTGCCGCCGGGCGTGCGGAAGCAAGGGAGCGTGGGCTTATCGCGGACCACCTTGTTCGGCATCCTGCACGCGGGTGGCGTTTCGCAAGGCCCTTCAGAAACGGGAGAAGTGGTGATCAAGGGTGAAGCCGTGATGAGCGGGTACGTTGTGCCGGCTGAGGCGAACGCAACCGCCTTTCACGATGGATGGTTCCGCACCGGTGACCTGGGCCGAGTTGACGCGGACGGCTATCTGACGCTGAGCGGCAGAATCAAAGAGATTATCAACTGCGGCGGGGAGAAGATTTCGCCCGCTGAGATAGATGAAATTCTGCTGGCCCATCCTGTTGTGGCGAGCGCGGTGTGCTTCGGAGCGCCTTGCGCGGAACTGGGCGAGCGCGTGTGCGCGGCAGTGGTTCTGCGCGAGGGGGAATCTGCAAGTGAGGCTGAGTTGAAAGCGTTCGCGCGGGATCGGTTGGCAAAATTTAAGGTGCCGCGCCAAATCACGATTGTGAAAGATATTCCGCGGGGCGCGACGGGCAAGATCCAGCGAATCGGCATGGCGAGGCGGCTCGGAATGGAGTAGGCGCTTTGTTGGTGCTTGAATTGCGCTTTGGAATCCGTGATCACCAACGTTGCTGAGCTGGGAAGGCAACTAATTTGCCTTTTGATTTTGGCCATTCCGATCGCTTCGGTGGCGTGGACGGTGACGCACGAAGAAGTGTTTCGTGAGCCGCGCGAATATTGCATCGCCAAGAGCACCACGTGCCGCACCATTTTCGAGCGGAAATTATTTTACCTATTCACCTGCGAATACTGCTTCAGCCATTATGTGACGGCGGCGTTCCTGGTTCTGACACGCTATAAGCTGATGTTCGATGACTGGCGCGGCTACCTGATTGCCGAATTCGCGCTGGTGTGGGTAGCGAATGTGCTGATGGGTTTGTTTGCGAAGTTGCGCGTGGAAATCAAGGCGGAACGAGTGGAGATCGCCGCGGCTGAAGCGGCAATCGAGAAGCGATAATGCAAACGTGCTCTCAATTCTGTTTGCCGCCATGCTGACGGCCCAAGCTTCGGCGGCCTTTGACGAAAAGCATTTGGAAGCAATGTGCGGCACATGCCATCCACTTGACCCGGTTCGTGCGGCGCGCCTTTCCCCCGCGGATTGGACGCGGGAACTGGACAAGATGGAAGCCATGGGAGCGAAGATTCCACACCGCAAGGTGCTGCTGGATTATCTAACCACTCACTACGGGTTGAAAAAGAAAGCTACTCCAGCGATTCGGGCTCGATAGCGATTCCCGTTTCGCCGGCCTGTTTGCGCTCCCAATATTTCTTGACCCAGGCTTCCCAACTCTTTCCGGCGGCAGTATCGCGTCCGGTGAAAGCCAGGCCGGCGATATCGGCGTAGCTCACAGCGATCTTCGTTTCGGAATTTTTCGGAAACAGGCGCACGGAAGAATCCTGCAAGGTGGCCGCGGTGTGACGATCGAAGATGTAGCCTTCTACGCGGGTTCCATCGCGCTTGGTGAGGGTGACGTCGCCGCGATAATCGAAAGCCTGTTCCAGGGCGGAGCGCAACTCTTCTTCAGTGGCGTTTTCAAACGCGCGGCCTTCGAGTTCGGTCAAACGCCCACCTCTTCGGTGGCCTCGCGTTCGCCCCGGATCTGGACCAGTTCGGGCCCAGCGGAACGGCGCGGCTGAGCCAGGGCCCGAAGCGCCTGCTCATTCGGATGAGTGGAGCGGAACATGGCCCGCGCGGTGGTGAGCAGCCCGCGAAGAGAGCCGAACGTTTCGTTCACCGCCGATGCTTCGTAACCGCTGTGAACCATGCAGTTGGCGCATTTGGGATTTCCGCTTTCAGTGCCGTAATTCGCCCAAGCGGTGGCATCCATCAATTCCTGAAATGTTTCCGCGTAACCGTCCTGCAGCAGGTAACAGGGCTTCTGCCAACCGAAGATGTTGTAAGTGGGCATGCCCCAGGGGGTGCAGGTATAGTGACGGTCACCCATGAGGTATTCCAGAAACAGCGGAGACTGGTTGAATTTCCAGCTCTTCTTGCGGTTCGACAAGATGGTGCGAAACAGGGAGCGCGTTACATCCTTGCCGAGGAAGTGCTGCTGATCGGGGGCTTTGTCGTAAGAATAACCGGGGGAAAGCATCATGCCCTCCACACCTTCGTCCATCATTTCATCGAAGAAGCGGCGCACACTGGCGGCGTCCGCGCCGTCGAAAAGGGTGGTGTTGGTGGTTACGCGGAAACCGCGCTTGACGGCCTCGCGAACGCCCTGAAGAGCCATGTCGTAGCCGCCTTCGCGGCAGACGGAAAAATCGTGGTGCTCACGCTCGCCATCCATATGGACAGAGAATGTAAGGTACTTGCTGGGGGTGAACTGGTCTATCTTTTCGTTCAGCAGGAGCGCGTTGGTACACAGGTAAATATACTTGCGGCGGGCCACCAGGCCCTCCACCAGTTCCTTGATCTGGGGATGCATCAGCGGTTCGCCGCCGGGGATGGTCACCATTGGCGCGCCGCATTCGTCCACCGCCCGGAACGCCTGTTCCAGGGTCATATTCTTTTTCAGAATATGGGCCGGATACTGAATTTTTCCGCAACCGGCGCAGGCCAAATTGCAGCGGAACAGCGGCTCCAGCATCAGCACCAGTGGATAGCGTTTGCGCCCCGCCAATTTGTTTTTCAGTACATAAGTGGCAACAGTCCACATCTGGGAAACGGGCACGCTCATTATCGAAGGTTCTCCATCGCGCTAGAACTTCCAGTTTAACGCTTTGCGGCGCAGTCTAAAGTTCCTGAGGAACAGAGCCGATCTCTTCAGCATGAGCGAGAGAAGAAACAATCGGCGGCTGTTATGCGCCGATATGGTGGACATCCAGTGGACGGATGCTCTGGGTGGGCTGAGAAACGAGACCGCGCTGCTGGAGGACATCTCAACATTGGGATTGTGTTTGCAAACCGAGAACGATCTGCCGGAAGGCTATCTGGTGCTGATCGATCTGAATGGGATTCAGACGCGGGCGATGGTGCGCTATTGCTGCTGGCGCGAAATTGGCTACTTCACGGGACTGACGTTCGCGCCCGGATCGCACTGGTCCAGCGCGAAGTTCCGGCCGAGGCACCTGACTGACCCGCTGATTCTGTCGGCGCACCGGCCCAAGTTCATCGTATGATCGGGTTGTAAACTGCGGCCATTACAAGCCGTCTCTCTCGATTGGGAGCACCTTGAACAACTTGTCCGATAACAGCGTGCCTGACCCCAGCGTGTTCGATGCCGCTCATGCTCACGCCTACCCCCGGCCCCAGCTTGAGCGGGCCGATTGGCAATCTCTGAATGGCACGTGGGATTTCGCGATCGACCACCATGCGAATTTTTCCCTCCCCTCGCAGGTTGCGTTCGACCGGCGTATCGTGGTGCCGTTCGCGCCGGAGACTGCCGCCAGCGGCGTTCACGATACCGGGTTTTATCGCGCGGTCTGGTACCGCCGCAAATTCACGGCACCGGCGTTGGGCGATGGATGCCGGTTGATTCTGCACTTCGGGGCTGTGGATTATCACTGCACGGTCTGGCTGAACGGCAGCTTGGTCTGGCAGCATACCGGCGGGTATACGCCGTTCCAGTGCGACATTACTGACAACGTTGTTTCAGAAGGCGAACAGACACTGGAAGTGCGAGCGGAAGACGACCCTTCCGACCTGGCGAAACCGCGCGGCAAGCAGGATTGGCAGTTGGACCCGCACTCCATCTGGTACCCCAGGACAACCGGCATCTGGCAAACGGTGTGGCTGGAACGCGTGCCTCCGGCGTTTATCTGTTTCGTGCGGTGGACGCCGAATATGGAGCGCTGGGAACTTGGCTTTGAGGCGGCCATGGGCGGTGCCCGCTTGGACGGCTTGAAGCTGAACGTGCGCCTTCATGTAGGCAATCTGCTGGTGGCCGACGATACTTATGGCGTCGTGGCCGGCGAGGTAAACCGCAGAATCGGGCTCTCCGACCCCGGCATTGACGATTACCGTAACGATCTGCTTTGGACCCCATCCTCACCCACGCTGATTCATGCCCAGATTTCGCTGCTGGACGAGCACGGGCAGGTTCTCGATTCCGCGCTCAGCTATACGGCCCTGCGCGCGGTATCGATTCAGGGCGACCGGTTCTGCCTGAACTCACGGCCTTATCAACTGCGCATGGTGCTGGATCAAGGCTATTGGCCGGAGACCGGGCTTACCTCGCCTGATGACGATGCGCTGCGGCGCGACGTGGAACTGGCGAAGCAGATGGGCTTCAACGGCGTGCGCAAGCACCAGAAGATAGAAGACCCGCGCTATCTTTTCTGGGCGGATACGCTGGGATTGCTGGTTTGGGAAGAGATGCCTTCCGCGTACCGGTTCACGCGCGATTCGATCGAGCGCTTGAGCCGTGAATGGTCAGAGGTGATTGCGCGGGATTCCAGCCACCCGTGTATTGTGGCTTGGGTACCTTTCAACGAATCGTGGGGAGTGCCGGATTTGCCGGACAGCCCGTCGCAAAGGCACTATGTGCAGGCTGTGTATCACATGACCAAGACGCTGGACCCGACGCGACCCGTGATCGGGAACGACGGCTGGGAGAGCGTCGCGACCGACATTATCGGCGTGCATGATTACGACGATCAGCCGGAGCGGATCGGGGGGCGGTACGGCGTGGACGAGGTGCAAGCTTCGTTATTCAAACGGGAACGCCCGGGCGGCCGTTTGTTGCTGCTTGATGGGCAGGGGCGTTCCGACCAGCCGCTTATGTTGACGGAATTCGGCGGCATCGCGCTATCGCAGGACAAAGCCGGAACGTGGGGCTACACAAGGTCGGAAACTTCAGCGCAATTTGGAGAACGGTATGCAGCTTTGGTGGGAGTCGTTAGGCAATTGGTGGCGCGGGCGGGCTTCTGCTACACGCAGTTCGCGGACACCTATCAAGAAGCCAACGGGTTGCTGTTTGCGGACCGGACGCCCAAATTTCCGTTGGAGGAAGTGGCCGTGGCTACACGCGGGACACGCTTTTCGCAAGACCGCCAGGTTGAGTTTTTCTGGCGTGAGCGCATGATGCACTTCCAACGGCATCAATATCTGGTACCCGCGGAAGATTATAAGACGCAGGACCGGCATTGACGCAGCCTTCCGCTACAGCCCCACAATCGCTGGCACCACCCGATTTGTTCCGCTCGTTCTGGATGGGCGGCTTCGAGTGCTCGTCGCACCGCAACCATGTGGATCAGCGGCTGGACATGATCGCCGGTATTCAGCACGATGTTCAGGCGGAAGCGGATTACGCTTTGCTTCGCACCGTCAACATGAAGACGGCGCGCGATGGGCTGCGCTGGCATTTGATTGAGCATGAGCCTGGGCGGTATGACTGGTCGTCATTCCTACCTATGCTGGATGCCGCGGGGCACCAAGGCGTGCAGGTGATTTGGGACCTGTGCCATTACGGCTGGCCGGACTTTCTGGATCTGCTCTCACCTGAATTTCCAGATCGGTTCGCGCGCTTTGCGGAAGCCGCGGCCCAGGTGGTGCGAGCGCATTCGGAGGACGTGCCGTTCTATGCTCCCATCAACGAAATTTCGTTCTTTGCGTGGGCAGCGGCGCGGGGGCTGATGTTCCCGCACGCGGAAGGTAAGGATGTCGAAATCAAACGCCAGCTTGTGCGCGCGGCGGTGGGTGCGGTACAGGCGATTCGCGGCGTGGACGCGCGGGCGCGATTTGTTTTTCCCGAACCGACGATTCATGTATTGCCGCAGCCGGGCGAAGAATCGCAAACCGAGGAGCGCGCGCGTAGTTATTCGGAATCGCAGTTCGAAGCCTGGGACATGATCGCCGGTCACAGCGCGCCGGAATTGGGAGGAAAGCCGGAATACCTGGACATTCTGGGTGCGAATTTCTACTCGACGAATGAGTGGAATGTGAATGACGGCAAACGGATCCTGTGGAACGAACGTCCGCGCGATCCGCGCTGGCGGCCCTTGAACCTGCTGCTGCTCGATATTTGGGAACATTACCGGCTTCCGATGTTTTTGGCGGAAACCAGCGATGTAGGAGTGGGACGCCCGCCCTGGATTGAAGAAATCGGTAAAGAGATCGTGCTGGCGCGTCAAAACGGCGTGCCGGTTGCGGGAGTTTGCCTGTATCCCATCATCGACCGCTATGACTGGGGAAATCCCCAGCACTGGCACAACAGCGGCCTTTGGGATTATACTCGAGAAACGACAGGCGTCCTCAGACGCGTGCTGAATTCCCCCTATGCGGAATCCCTGCGCGCGGTGCAAGCCGAGTTAGCTTCCTTCGGGTGCCTGTAAGTACCTAATTTAACTCTGGTCCAAAGATTGCTCATGTGGC
>JBBROT010000032.1:0-16188 GCA_038229155.1 Bryobacterales bacterium
AATGAGCCGAGTACACGACGCATTACGGCGGGCCGAACAGTCCGGAGATTCAGATGACCGGCGGATGGTGCCCGATCCTTTTCCTCCCGCCGAGGAAAGGAACGAGCCGGCGCGTACGGTACCGGACTCTCTCGGGTACCTGGATCTGAATATCAACGCGCGGTCGGCTGTACCGCAGGAGATCGAGTTTGCCGGGTTTCTGGAGAAAGTGCAGCAGATCCCGTTCCGCGTGGCTCCCGAGTCTCATCTGATCGATCTGGATCGTTTGCATGAAATGCCCGGCGAGGAGTTTCGCAGTCTGCGTACGCGCTTGAACCACATGCAGGGTCAGCAAAACATTCACACCATTCTGGTCACCAGCGCGTCGCCGGCTGAAGGCAAGACATTCACCGCGGCAAACCTGGCCATGGCGCAGGCGCAGCTTGCGGAGAACGCCGTGCTGCTGGCGGATTTCGATCTG
Organism: Bryobacterales bacterium; assembly: GCA_038229155.1. Classification (GTDB taxonomy): domain Bacteria; phylum Acidobacteriota; class Terriglobia; order Bryobacterales; family Bryobacteraceae; genus JALYXI01. The sequence continues at coordinate 461 of JBBROT010000032.1, forward strand.
CGGCGGCCGGTGGTGCACAATCTTTTTCAGGCGGAACGAAGCCCTGGGCTGTCCGATTATCTTCTGGATGGCGTGCCTCTCGAAAACGCAATCAAGCGGATCGGCAACACCAATCTCTATTTTCTTCCGGCTGGCAGCCCGGTGAAAAACCCGCTCGAACTGCTGAACCTGCGGCAGGTGAAAACGCTGATCCAAAGCCTGCCGCGAATTTTCAATTGGGTGATCATCGATACGCCGCCTCTGCTTTTTTCGGCCGATGCGAACCTGCTTTCCACCATTGCGGACGGGGTGCTCATGGTGGTGCGCATCGGCGCGACCACGTACGATAACGTGATCCGCGCGATGCAATCGCTCTGCGAAAACAATGTGCTGGGCATTGTGGCCAACGGGGCGCGCGCTTCCGAACTGTACAGCAAGTACACGTATTACTACTCGAAGCAGGACTAGCCGGAATTGGGCTCGTTTCCCGATCTTTCCGGCGCGCGGGTTTTCGATCTGGCTCAGCCTTATTTCGTGGGCATGCCCCACCACCCCGCGCATCCGCCGTTCCTGTTTTCACTCACCAAGCTTCACGGCGATTTCACCCACCCCTCCGGCATGAGTTCCGCCGCCGACAGCATTTCCATGAGCGGCCACACGGGAACGCACCTGGACGCGCTGAATCACTTTTCCTGCAATGGCCGTCTCTTTAACGGCCACAGCGTGGTGGATGCGCAGACTTATTCCGGCGGTGTGACGGCGCACTCCGTCTCAACGGTCGCGCCAATACTGCACCGGGCCGTGCTGCTGGATATCGCGGGCCTGATGAACGTTCCCGCGCTGGCCGAAGATTTCACAATCGCGCCTGAACACTTGGAAGCGGCTAGCGCCAACGCGTCCGTCACCGTCAACGGGGGCGACATCGTTCTGCTCCGCACCGGCTGGGCCAAGTTCTGGCGCGATCCACGCCGTTATATCTCGGAAGTGCGCGGCCCAGGACCGGCGATTGAAGGCGCGCGATGGTTGAGCAACAAAGGCATCTTCGCCGCCGGATCCGACACAGTCGCCTTCGAGCGCGTTCCGGATGCCGGGATGCCGGTGCACGTCCACATGCTGGTGGAAAGCGGCATCCATCTGATTGAAAATCTCAATCTGGAAGAACTCGCCGCACATCGAATTAGCGAGTTCCTCTTCATCGCCGCTCCACTGAAAATTGAAGGCGGCACCGGGGCTCCCGTTCGACCGATCGCGGTAGTCTCATGACATCCAATTACCAGGCTCTTCTGATTGTTGCCTTCGGCGGTCCTGAGCGCTTTGAAGACGTCATCCCGTTCCTTGAAAACGTGCTGCGCGGACGCAACGTGCCCAGGGAAAGACTGCTCGCGGTGGCGGAGCACTACTATCATCTTGGCGGCCGCAGTCCTATCAACGATCAGAACCGCGCTCTGGCCGATGCTCTTCGCGCGGAACTGAGCATCCCCGTCTATTGGGGTAATCGCAACTGGCATCCGTTGCTGCCGGATACGCTGCGCCAGATGCGCGGCGATGGCATTCAGAACGCGCTCGCCTTCTTCACTTCGGCATATAGCTCCTACTCGGGGTGCCGTCAATATCGCGAAGACATCGCGCGCGCGCAAGCGGAAGTGGGGGCGGGTGCGCCAGAAATTACGAAGATTCCGCAGTTCTATAACAACCCAGGCTTTCTCGATCCTATGCGCGAAAGCGTTGCTCAGGCGCTAGCGGAATGGCCGGATGCTGAAGTGGTCTACACCGCGCATAGCATTCCGCAAACCATGGCGAATACCAGCATGTACGTCGCCCAAATTGAAGAAGCCTGCCGCCTGATTGCGCCGGGAACACTGGTTTACCAAAGCCGTAGCGGCGCGCCGGGCCAGCCCTGGCTGGAGCCCGATATCAATGATTGGCTGCGATCGAAGCGCCCTGCCCGCGTGGTCATCGTGCCTGTGGGCTTCATTTCCGATCACATGGAAGTGCTCTACGATCTGGACACCGAAGCGCGCGAAACGTGCCGCGAACTCGGGATCGAAATGCGGCGCGTTCTCACTGTCGGCACGCACCCGAAGTTCATCGCGATGATTCGCGAATACGTGGAGCATCCGCAGCCGCCGCTCTGTACCGCGACGTGCTGTGCCGCGCCTGCCGCGCGCCGGCCCGCTCCCGCTTAGCGCCTACTTCATCTCGGAAAGACGTTCCAGCATATCGGCCAGCACGAAGCTCATCACGGCTAGCGCGGCGGAACAGTTCTTGAAATCCTGCCGGTTGATCTTGTCGAACGTGTCAGCTTCGGTGTGGTGCCAATCGAAATAGTGCGTGCCCACGGTGGCCATGCCGAAACCGGGCACGCCCGCCTGCATCAGGGGCCCGATATCGGAACCGCCACCGCCGCGCCGGATGGTGCCGGCTTGTATGGGTTCCAGCAGCTTGCCGATATCCACAACGCGCGCGAAAGCCGCTTCGCTAGTGGTGGCCATTGCGGGAGCTTCAGCGGCCGCCGCACCCGGAGGCAATGCCCTGCGCCGACCGCCGCCAAACCCGCCGGAACCGAATCCGAAGCCGGTGGGCTTTTCCGCGCCGCCATCCATTTCAATCGCCGCGACGTGAGTCTTGGCGGAATCGCCGGCCCATTTCGCATAGGCGAGCCCGCCCGCGCCGCCATTTTCTTCATTGGTCCAGAACGCCACGCGCACGGTACGCCGCGGGTGCAGCCCAGCTTTCTTAATCAGCGACACCGCCTGCATGGCGGCCATGATGCCGGAGCCATCGTCCTGCGCTCCCTGGCCGATGTCCCAGGAATCGATGTGCCCGCCCAGCACCACAACTTCGTCGGGCTTTTCGCTGCCGCGAATTTCGCCGATCACGTCGAACGAATCGGCATCGGGCAGCATCTTCGCCTCCATGGTCAGCTTCACTCGCACTGGCGCTCCGCGCTTGTACATACGCGCCAGGCTCTCGGCATCTTCCACGGAAAGAGCGGCGGCGGGAATCTTCGGTACGTTCGGTTCATACGTGATCACACCGGTGTGCGGGCTGCGCAGGCTGAGCGGCGTAATGGAGCGAACCAGCACCGCAACGGCACCCAGCGCGACGGCGCGCGAAGCACCTCCGGTCCGGTACATCACGGTCTGCCCGTAGCTCACGAAGGGCGCGTTGAACAGCACAATTTTTCCGGCGACCTTGCTCTTATCGAGAGCCGCCAACTCGTCGAACGACGACACCGCCACCACATCGGCAGTGATGCCCGAAGCGCCTGTGCCCACGCTGTCGCCCAGGCCCAGCATGTGGAGCGTGCGGTCCGACGGGCTCACCAGCACCGCCGATTCCTGGCCTCTCACCCAATGCGGCACCTTCACCGGAATCTTTTGCACGTTCTCAAAGCCTGCCTTCTTCATCTCCGACACGGCCCAATCGATGGCCTTTTCGAGGGATGCCGAACCACTCACGCGATTGCCGATCCGGTCGCACAGGTACTCCAACCGGTCCAGGCCCTCGTCGTCCTGTTGGGACAGGGCGATGAGTTTCGTCGCGGCGTCGCGATACTTGTCGGACACCTGTTGAGCGGGCAGGGGAAAAACCAGCGCGGCGGGGAGCAGCAACCTGAGCAGTTTTGTCATTTCGATAAGACTAACAGTTCTTTCAAGTACCCGCCCCACAACTCCGGCATGGAATGCGTGCCATGCCCGCGTGTGGCGGCGGTGATGGGAAGCAGGATGTAGCGGCCGCGCTTGACGCGTTTGATCTCGCGTTCCAGAATTCCCAATTCCGGCGGATTCACTTGGTCATCGGCGGAATTTACGGCGAAGAGCGGAGCCGTGATTTTCTCAAGGCCCTGCGAAGGGTCATAATCCGCTGAAGCTTCGAACTGATAGAGCAAATCGTTCGCATCGTAAAGCGAGCGGCGAATGCGTATCCAGTCATCGAAGAAGCGGTCGGCCTCGGCCATGGTGGGCGCTTCGGCATGATATTGCGAGGGTGAGCTCAACATGAACATCAGGCCGTAGAGTGCGTTGGTCAGGCCGCGTGGTTGCGCCGAATATTCGCCGTCGCGCCATTCCGGATCGTTGCGGATGGAATCGATGATGGTGCGCCTGATCATGCGGTTGCGTCCGGCGATGGCCACGGGCGCGCTTGCCAGCGCGAAGAGCGCATCCGTGAAGCCGGGATAGCGTTCGCCCCACATCCAGCAGTGCATGCCGCCCATGGAAGTGCCGATCGCCAGGCGCAGATGCGGGATGCCCAACGCTTTGGTAACCAGCCGGTATTGCGTGGTCACCATATCGGTATAGCCATAGCGGGGAAAGCGCGCGTGCAGGCCGTCCGAAGGCTTGCTGGAATCGCCATGCCCGATGGCATCGGGAAGAATAATGAAATATTTCGTGGTGTCCAGCGGCTGGCCTTCGCCAAAGAGTTGGCCCGCGAAACGGTCTGATAAAAAACTGCGGCCGGAGCCGCCGGTGCCATGGAGGATGAGCACCGCGTTGTTGCCGTTACGCGTGCCGATGGTGGTGTAATGCAGCTTCAGCTCAGGGATGGTTTCGCCGCTCGACAATTCGAATCGCGGGATGGTAAAGTTTGCGCTGACCGGCTCCGGGTACGAAGCGGCGTGCGCCGCGGCGACGGCCATCGCCAAAAGCGAGAGAAGTTTCCGCATGGGAACGAAACATCATAACGTAGAACGATGCGGTATTTTCTGCTTGCTGTGGCCATGAGCTCTGTCTTGAACGCGCAGACGCTGTCCGAACAGATCGACAAGTACTTCGACGATGTCTATTTCAAGTACCGGCCCAGCGATGGCACGCAGGCGGGCTTTCACCAATATGACCGCGCGCTGGAAGAGTATTCCAAGGCTTCTATCGAAGAGCGCGCCGCCGCGCTGCACAAGGCTGAAAAAACATTTAGCGGGATCGCGGTGAAGACGCCGTCCGATACAGCCGACCGCGACTTGGTGCTGGGCGATATCCGCGCGACGCTCTTGGAACTGGAGCAGGTTCGCGGCTGGGAGAAGAATCCCGATCGCTATTCAAGCGGCATCTCGAGCAGCATTTTCACGCTGATCAGCCGCAATTTCGCGTCGCCGGAAGAGCGGCTGCGTAGCGTGATTGCGCGGGAGCGTCAGATGCCGGCGGTGTTCGAGGCGGCTCGCGCGAACCTCTCGAACCCGCCGCGGGTCTATACAGAGATCGCGATCGAGCAGATGCCGGGCATCATCAGCTTCTTCCAGAGCGATGTGCCTCTGGCGTTCAACAAGGTAACGGACCAGGCGCTGCTGGCGGAGTTCAAGAAGATGAACACGCTGGTGATCGATTCCCTGAAGCAGTATGAGCTGTATTTGAAGAGTGAACTGCTGCCGAAATCGAAGGGCGATTTTCGTTTGGGCGCGGACCTGTTCCGCAAGAAGTTGAGCTATGAGGAGATGGTGGATATCCCGCTGGACAGGCTGCTCGAAATCGGCATGCATAACCTGCGCGCCAATCAGAAGGCGTTCCAGGAGGTGGCAGCGAAGGTGGATGCGAAGCGGCCGGCTGCGAAAATTTTGGAAGAGATCAATCGCGATCACCCCGCGCCTGACAAGCTGCTGCAGACATTCCGCGACACACTGGGTGGCCTGGCGGACTTCATCCAAACGAACCACATCATCTCCATCCCCTCGCCCGTGCGACCGATTCTGGAAGAGACGCCACCGTTTCTGCGAGCCTTGACCTTTGCTTCCATGGATACGCCGGGAGCTTATGAGAAGACCGCGAAGGAAGCGTTTTTCAACGTCACGCTACCGGAGGCGAGTTGGAGCGCCAAGCGGACGGAAGAGCACATGGAAGGGTTCAACCGCGGCACCATCATCAGCACGGCTGTTCACGAGGCATACCCCGGTCACTACGTTCAGTTCCTGTGGATGCAGAATGTGCAATCGAAAGTGCGCAAGCTTTTGGGCGCCAGCAGCAACGCGGAAGGCTGGGCGCATTACTGCGAGCAGATGATGCTGGATGAAGGCTATGGCAAGGGCGATTTGAAGTTACGCCTGGGCCAGTTACAGGACGCTCTGCTGCGCAACGCGCGCTTCATTGTGGGGATACAGATGCACACCGGCAAGATGACTATCGAGCAGGGCATTGATTTCTTCGTGAAGGAAGGCTATGCGTCGCGCGCGAACGGCGAACGCGAAACCAAGCGCGGCACCTCCGACCCCACTTATCTCTATTACACGCTTGGCAAGCTGGAAATTCTGAAACTGCGTGAAGACTACAAGGCGATGAAGGGCAAAGATTTTTCGCTAGAGGAATTTCACAACCGCTTCATGAAGGAAGGCTTCCCGCCCATCCTGATTGTGCGCCGGGCACTGCTGAGGAACGATTCGCCAGTACTCTAATTTTCGAGCAGTTCTTCCAGACGGCGAACGCGTTCGCGCAGGTCGTAAACTTCAGTTTCCAGGGCCCCGAATCTGTCAGGAAGCATAGCGCGCAAGGGTTCATCGGGTGCGCTCTCCTGCACGGACGGTTCACCGCAGAGCAGGTGCGCATAGCGGCTTTCCTTCTGGCCGGGCGAGCGCGCCAGACGCACAGCCAGGCCGGATTGGGCCAGATGATCCAGAACGGACTCCACCTGCGTCAGATCTTCGAAGCGATGCATGCGCTCGGAACGGTCGCGCAGTTCGCCCAAAGTCTGAGCGCCGCGAAGCATCAACGTGCAAAGCAGCGCCAGTTCCCTTCGGCCCAGGTTCAGCGTTTCAGAAAAACGCTGAGCATATTTCAGAGCGCGTCCGCCGGAGATGATGGTCGCCGCATAGCGCTTGTTCTTGAGCAACTCCAGCGCTTGTGCAACGGTGGTGTCGTCATACTGCACATACGGGAACCGGTTCGATTTCTGGTTGCAGGCGGTGACCAGAGAATTCAGGGTGAGCGGATAATACTCGGGCGTGGTGCTCTCTTTTTCCAGCAGCGCGCCGAGCACTCTCACTTCGATTGGGTCCAGCAGGTTCGGAAGCAAACGGTAACTCTCAAGCCCAACGTAACATGCTTGGCGGGAAGTTATACTTGGGCGTTGATCAAGTTTTCGGAAGCCGACCTTCTGAAGTGCTGCGGATCTCGCACATGGGCGCGCGCCATGGCGGAGCACGCATTCCCGAATGCGAAAGAAGTGATGGCCACGGGCGATAGCATTTGGCGCGGCCTTGCACCGGAGGATTGGCGCGAGGCGTTTGAAGCGCACGTGCCCATCGGTGAGCGTCGCGATTTAGCGGAATCGACGCCGGAGATGATGCAGCAGATCGCGCAACTGGCTTCGTTGTACGCGCAACGCTTCGACCGGCCCTTTGTGACAACTGCCGTGGGAAGGAATGCCGCGCAAATTTTGAAATCGCTGGAAGAGCGTCTGGAGAACGACGCGGAGACGGAACTGCGCGCCACCTCAGAGCAGCAACTGCAGATTACCCACAACCGTCTGAAGCGCCTGCTGCCTCGCTAAGCCCGCGCGCGCCACTCCGTAGCTGTCGTAGTTTAGGAGTACGCCCACCATGCGAACTCCACTGTTGTTGCTTGCCTGCGCGGTTACGGTTGCCGCGCAAGCCCCCGTCACTCAATTCAAGGAAGCTGCCATCTCGCCCGATGCCAAGCGGCTGGCTTATGTGGAGGCATTGCGCGCGAAGGACGGCGGCGAAAGCCCGAACAGCGCGCTCTGGTTTCTGGAACTGGGCCGCGCGGGCGCGAAGGCACGGCGCGTCACGGCTGGCGATGGCGCAAAAGCCTGCGCGGAAAACGGCGTGGCCTGGGCACCCGATGGCAGGCAGGTCGCGTTCCTTTCGAATTGCGGCGATGGCAAGCAGGCCCAACTTTATCTGGCTCCCGCTTCCGGCGCGGCACCTCGCAAACTGACAGCTTTCACTGGCTTCCTGCAAAACGCGCGCTGGTCGCCCGATGGAAAAACCGTCGCCGTGCTGTACACGGAGAATGCCATCCGTACTGCCGGCGCTGTTGAGGCGACCGCACCCGATGCCGGCGTGGTGGAAGAGAAATTTTATGAGCAGCGCCTCACGTTGATCGATGTAGCGTCCGGCAAATCGCGGCAGCTCTCGCCGGCGGACACGTATGTCTATGAGTTCGATTGGTCGCCCGACGGCAAGCAACTGGCCTATACGGCCGCGAAAGGTTCCGGCGATAACAACTGGTGGCTCGCGGAACTGTTCCGGCTGGACACCGCGACCGGCGCGGTGACTCATATCTTGAAGCCCACTACGCAGATCGCGGTTCCACGCTGGTCTCCCGATGGGAAGTCGATTGCGTTCGTGGGCGGCATCATGAGCGATGAAGGGTCCACCGGGGGCGATGTCTATATGGTGGCGGCGGAAGGCGGCGCGGCGAAAAATCTGACGCCCGGCCGTAAGACTTCGCCGTCCTGGCTGCGCTGGTCACGCGATGGCAAATTACTGATGACGGAGCGTGTGGATGGCGGCGCCGCTGTGTCCACTCTGGACCCCGCGACGGGCGGGACCGAGACTCTCTGGAAAGTGGATGAGAGCCTGCGCGCCGATGGTGACGATCTGAGCCTCTCGCTTGCCGCGGACGAAAAAACAGCAGCTGTCATTCGCAATAGCTGGAGCCGCGCTCCTGAAGTTTGGACCGGCCGCATTGGCGATTTCGCGCAAGCCACCAGCACGAACGCAGCCGCCAAAGCCACCTGGGGCGAAGCGAAGAAGCTGCACTGGCAAAGCGGCGGTGCCACGGTGCAGGGCTGGATTCTGTACCCGAAAGATTACGATGCGGCGAAGCGCTACCCCATGGTGGTCTCCGTTCATGGCGGGCCCGCCGCGGCCAAGAGCCCTTCGTGGCCCACACCGGGCTTCGATTTCGCGGCCCTATCGACGCGTGGCTACTTCGTGCTGTATCCCAATCCGCGCGGCAGCTATGGCGCGGGCGAAGCCTTCACCGCCGCCAACGTAAAAGATTTCGGCCATGGCGATTTACAAGACATTCTGGCCGGTGTGGATGAAGTGGTGAAGACGCTGCCCGTGGATGCGAAGCGCATCGGCATCGGCGGCTGGAGCTATGGCGGCTACATGACCATGTGGGCCGTCACGCAGACGAATCGCTTCGCCGCCGCTGTGGCCGGTGCCGGAATTGCGAACTGGCAAAGCTATTACGGTGAAAATTCAATCGATGAATGGATGATTCCGTATTTCGGCGCGTCGGTTTACGATGACCCCGCGGTGTATGCCAAAAGCTCGCCCATCACGTTCATCAAGAACGTGAAGACGCCCACGCTGATTGTTGTGGGGGACCGCGATGGCGAATGCCCCGCGCCGCAGAGTTATGAATTCTGGCACGCTCTAAAAGCGCAAGGCGTGACCACTAAGTTCATCGTGTATCCCGGCGAAGGCCACCACTTCCGCGATCCGAAACACATTGAAGATCTGGCCGCGCAAACGATGCGCTGGTTTCAAGAAAAGCTGAATTAGCGCGGTGCCGAGTAAGCCTGATCCAGCACTTCCACCACATGCAACACGCGCTGGCTTTGCCCATGCAAGCGCGCACCGGCTTCTAACTGCAACATGCAGCCGGGGTTCGCGGTGACAATCCACTCGGCTTCAGTGCGGTTCACGTTCACCATCTTCTCTTCCAGAACCTGCATCGCCATTTCGTTCTGCACCACGTTGTAAATGCCGGCGCTGCCGCAGCAGATATCGGCCGCATGCATTTCGCGCAATTCCAAACCGGGTACCTGCGCCAGAAGTTTGCGTGGCGCGGTCTTGATCTTCTGACCATGCAGCAGATGGCAGGAATCCTGGTACGTGACGGTCCGCGAAACTTTGCCCATGGCGGGGTTCAGCTCAATGCCAGCGAGAAATTCATTCACGTCGCGCATCAACGCAACGAACTGTTTTGCCTTTCCGGCATAGGCTTCGTCGTGCTCCAGCAGTTCATCATATTCCTTCAACGTGCTGCCGCAGCCGGCGGCGTTGCTGATGACGGCATCGAACTTGTCAGCCAGAATCACATCAATGTTGATGCGGGCCAACTCGCGCGCTTCATCGCGAACACCGGAGTGAACATGCAGCGCGCCGCAACAGCCCTGGCCAGCGGGAATCACCACATCGCAGCCGTTCTTTTGCAGCACGCGAACGGTGGCTTCATTCAAACGCGCGAACGAAACATTCGCAATACAACCGGCCAGAAACGCCACCCGGAATCGGCGCGGACCTTCGGCTGGATACGTCTTGCCGATCTTGCTGAAGAAGAACGGCGCTTCGGCGGGCGGCGACAATTGCTCCAGCTTGCCAAGCGTTCCCATAAGCTTGAAGATGCCGGAAAGCCGGAGCAATTTTTGCAACCCGCTGGCCTGATACAAATAAAGGCCAGAGCCTGCAACCGTCATCAGGCCGGGCGAACGCAGCAGCCGGTGGAAGATGAATCGACGCGTGAGCTTCGCCAGCCACGAGCGTTCCGTGTGCGCCTCAATTTCCGTGCGCGCGGCTTCAATCAGCCTGCCATATTCCACGCCGGAAGGGCACGCGGTTTCGCACGCGCGGCACGCCAGGCAAAGATCCATGTGCTCACGGTAGGCATCGGTAATGGGCGCGCCTTGCGAAACCTGCACCATCTGATAAATGCGGCCCCGCGGCGAATCCATCTCCACACCGAGCTGGCGATAGGTGGGGCAGGCGTTCAGACACAGACCGCAGTGAACACAGCGGTCCAGGTCCGCCTGTTGCGGTTTATCGTTGTTGTGCGAACTGATTTGCGTGAGCGTGTGCTCAGATGCGTCGGTAGAGACGGCCATTGTTTAAGAGATTGCTCGGGTCGAAGAGCTGCTTGACTTTCTTCATCATCGCAAAATCGCTGCCGGGGGAGGGCCAGAGTTCCAAGCGCGATTTTTCCGCCTCGGGAGAAAATTCCACAACGGCGGGCCACTGCTTGCCGCGCGCGGAAGCCAGCCACTTAGCCGCCGCTTCGCACCGATTGAAATAGGCATAGCTCACGCCGGTCGCCGCGCGAGCGACTACGGGAACATCCAGCGCGGCGAGCAACTGCTCCAACTGCTTCAGCGGCGCGGAGATACGTACCACGGCACCATCCGCAAACTTTTCCATGAAGCGCTGCGGCCCGCTCTGTATCTGCCGCCAGAACTTTTGCTCCTCGGCCCCGGCCAATTGCGTGGCGCTTCCAAACGAACCCAATTCGCGCGCATAGCGCTCCACGGTGGGTGCGTTGCCGCCATACTGCACGGCCAGCGTGTAGCCGCGAAAGTTGAGCGGCGCTCCGGCCAGCGGGTTCAGCAAATCAACCGCGGAGGGTTGTAGAACGCTCTGCAGCAGGCTGTCGCGCCCGGCCACGGCAAGCGCTCCGCTTTCGAAGGAGAGCAGCGACGTCTGTTCCACTTCCGGCCTGGGCGAGAGCTTGAAATTCACAACTGCGATCGCCGCCAGCGTGCCGAACGAACCGATCATCAGCTTGCCCATATCGAGGCCCGCCACATTCTTCACCACCATGCCGCCCGATTGCACCAGCTTGCCTTCCAGCGTAGCGAACTTGAGCCCGATCACCATGTCGCGCGCCGTGCCGTATAAGCGTCGCCGCGGGCCGGAATTATTAGTGGCAATCACGCCTCCCACCGTTGCAGTTTCAGCCCACGCCGGGTCCAGCGGAATCATCTGATTGTTGGCCGCCAGCACGCGGCTTACCTCAGCGAAGGGTGCGCCCGCTTCCACGCTCAGTGTTAAATCGCGCGGCTCATATTTCAGGATGCGGTTCATGCCCGCGGTGGAAATGGTGAGGTCCGAAGGAGCCATGGGGCCTCCCATCAGGCGCTTCGTGAATTGTCCGCCCAACGTAATGCTTTGATTGCGGGCGGCGGCGGAAGCTAGCGCCTCGGCCATCTCGGCCGGTGAAGTGGGAGTAAGCAACGCCTTACGCTACCTCAACCTCAATCGGCACCGTGTGATGGACAACGTAATTTCCATAGTCGTAATTGTGCACCGCCTGTTGCGTGTTGCCCTTCGAATCGGTGGCGCGGGACATCAAAGTATAACGGCCGGCCACAGGCGCATGCCATGTGTAATCCCACGCTCGCCAGCAGAACCGGACGGATTTATCGCGCAGTGTGGCATCGGCCCAGGTCTTGCTTCCATCGGCGCTCACCTCGACGCGCGTAATCTCGGCGTCACCGGTCCAGGCGGAGCCGAACACTTTGTAATCCGCGCCGGCCTTCACTTGTTCCCGCACAGCCGGGCGCGCAATCAGGCTCTTCACTTGCATGTTGAAAATCGGGCGGCGCACGGGCGTCCCGCCCACGCGGTCCCAATAGCCGTAATCGGAACTCTGCCAGTAGCTGGTAAAGGGCTGTGACACCACCAGAATACGCGTCAGCCATTTGGTGGACGCCATGCCGTAAAACCCAGGCACAATCGCTCGGACAGGGAAGCCATGCGCGGGCGGTAGATCCTTACCGTTCATGCGATACGCCAGCAGCACTTCGGGCCGCATGGCTTTTTCGAGGGGAATGCTGCGCGCAAAATGGATCTGGCCTGGGGGATGCGGATCGTTCTTGCCCTCCCCTTGATCCGCTCCTTCGAGTGCCACTTCGATAGCTTTCGCATCCACGCCGGCGCGATCCAGAATGGCGCGCAACGGCACGCCAGTCCATTCGGCGGTGCTCACCGCGCCTAGCTCCCATTGCGCGCCGGGCGTCTGGGGCACCAGAAACACGCGGCTGTTTCCCGCGCATTCGAGAGTCGCCGGCAAGGTCACCGAAGGCATGGCCAGCAGCTCGGCATAGCTCAACTCGAACGGCTTGCCGACCGCGCCTTCCACCTTCAGCTTCCACGCTGCGGTATCCAGCTTGGGAACGGGATGATGGTTACGAATGTAAAAGCGATCGTTCGGCGTCAGGAAAGAACTGAGCGTATCGAAAGGAAATTCCAAATTCTCCGGCTCTTTCTGGCGAATGACCATGCCAGGCGTTTCGGCACGCGCGGCAACCTGAGCCAAGGCGGCAGTGGCCAGCAGGGCGCGGCGGGAGATGGGGTTCGGCACTTGTCCATTATAGGTAGCCGCGAAACCGCGGGCCAGCGGGATATCAGCGGCGCTATTAAGTTTCGATGAAAAGCGAATTCGCGCCGCACCGGTGCGCGTCCGAACTTGTGGAGGAAGTATCGCATGAAGAAAATTTGTGCGGCATTGTGCATGTTCGCCAGTTTCGCGGTTGCACAACCGTATGGCCGCCCGCCTCGCGGCGAAGTTTTTGAGCGTACGCAAATGGATTTAGCACGCGCGGGGCAGCACTCGTATGACCGCCGCCGGATTGCCAAGGCGCAGCGGGAAGTGGGCGATTTTCAACGCAAGCTAAGCTATGGCCGCTTTTCGCGCCGCGATCTGGACCGGGCCATTGGGGCCACCGACGATGTGGTGCGCCGCGGGTCCATTCCGCCCGCCGACCGCGATGTTTTGTTTCGCGATCTGGAGGGCATGCGCGCCTTCCGGGCTTATGCCCGCTAACGTTCCATCCGCACTATAATGGGATGAGGGATTAATATGGTTCAACTAACTGACAACGCCGTTTCCAAGGTGAAAGAGATCATCTCCAGCCAGGACCCGCAGCCTTCCGGGCTCCGGATCTCCGTGGTGGGTGGCGGTTGCTCCGGCTTCAGCTATTCCATGGCGTTTGAGACCGCGCCGAACATGCTGGACAAGACCTACAACTACGATGGCCTGAAGGTGTTCGTGGACCAAGCGAGCCTGCTGTACCTGGATGGCGCGCGCGTGGATTACGTGGAAACGCTGGAAGGCTCCGGCTTCAAGTTTGAAAATCCGCAAGTGAAGAGCACCTGCGGCTGCGGTAGTTCGTTCAGCGTGTAAAGCTTTTGCGCGGAGAGGCCGGCCCCCACGGGTCGGCCTTTTTTGTTGGTGCCAAAATAGTTCTTGCCTCTTTCAAGCGCCCAACTGGCGAATTCCGTCCTGCGGGTCCCCCATTCCCGAATTCGCGAACTTGCCGAAATCGCGATGAGCATGGAGGGCGTGCTGAAGCTTTACTTCGGCGAATCGAACCTGCCCACGCCCGATTACATCAAGCGAGCCGCCATCCAGGCGATGCACGATGGCTTCACTTACTACACCGAGAATGCGGGCCTGCCTTCCCTGCGCCGCGCTATTGCCGATCACTACGCGCATTTTCACGGGGTGACGCTTGACCCCGCGAGCGAAATCGTTGTCACCACCTCTGGCGTGCAAGCCTTGAATGTTAGTATCCGCGCGCTGCTGGACCCCGGCGATGAAGCGCTGGTACTCACACCGGCGTGGCCGAACGGGTCATCCATTGTGGCTATGTCGAACGCGTGCGCGCGGGAAATTGCGCACCCTCTGCGCGGCGATCGTTATGAGGTGGATTACGATGCGCTGGAGGCCGCGGTCACGCCTCGCACGCGCATGTTGCTCTATACGTCGCCCTCGAATCCGCTTGGTTGGGTGGCTACGGACGCGGATCAGCAGCGCTTGCTGGACTTCACGCGCCGCCATGGTTTATGGCTGTTGGCTGACGAGGTGTATGACCGGCTTTATTACCGCGAAGGTGCGCTCGGCCAGCCAGTGCCTTCCATTCTGCGCAAGGCCAAGCGTGAGGATGCCGTGGCGGTGGTCCATTCTTTTTCGAAGAGCTATTGCATGACGGGCTGGCGAGTGGGCTGGCTGGTGGCGCGCGCGGACCTGGGCCGCAAGGCCACGCAACTGAATGAATTCATCACTTCTCACGCGCCCACTTTCACGCAGAAGGCCGCGGAAACGGCACTTGCCGAAGGTGAGGAGGAGCTGCTGCGGATGCTGGAACGGTTGAAGGCGAATCGCGATTTCTGCTGGGACGCGCTGAGCCAGATCAAAGGCTTCACCGTGCCCAAGCCGGAAGGCGCGTTTTACCTTTTCCCGCGCGTGAGCGGCCTGACGGATTCCTTCGCGTTCTGTAAACGGCTGCTGGAGGAGACGCGCGTGGGCCTCGCTCCGGGAGTGGCTTTCGGCGCAGGCGGCGAAGGCAGCGTCCGCATTTGCTACGCGGCTGAAATGAGCATTTTGGAACCGGCCATGGAACGCTTAAGCAAATTCGCGGAGCGCCGTGTATAAAGCGGCTCTGCTCTTTTTTCCCTTGTTGCTGTGCGCGCAGACGCGGCTGATTGAGCCGCCGAAGCCAGGCGTGAAAACCGATGACCGCATCGCCGGGTTGGCCAAGCAGGCGCTGGCCAAGCCCTCTCCCCATGCGCAGTGCCAGTTGGCGAAAGCTTATATCCAGAAGATGCGCGAAACGGTGGACTTCGGGTATCTGGAGCGCGCTTCGAAAATCGTCGAAGATGTGCTCGCGCGCGACGGAGGCAACTATGAGGCGCTCCAGCTACGCAGCGAAATCGGCATGGAGCGGCATGAGTTTGCGGCCGTTGCGCAATACTCCACTGAAATTCTGAAGTTCGCCCCGAACGACCCCTGGAGTTGGGGCATGCTCGGCGACGCTTCGATGGAACTGGGCCGGTATCCGGAAGCGAAGGAAGCCTATACGAAGATGGTGTCGCTGCGGCCCGATCTTTCCAGCTACAACCGCCTGGGTTGGTATCAGTTCGTGACCGGTCACGCCGATGCCGCAATTGAGTTGATGCGCTCCGCCATCGCGGGTGTTTCCGAAGCGCCTGAAAATACGGCGTGGTGCCTGGCAGACCTGGGCGGCATGCAGTTCAAAGTGGGCAAGCTTGCGGATGCGCGCGCGTCATACAC
>JBBROT010000033.1:0-16105 GCA_038229155.1 Bryobacterales bacterium
GAGGCGACTTTGTAGCAGTAACGGTAGAGATCCTCAAAGGTGCGGACCGGTTGCGGCGTCAGGTCACTCGAAACACCATCGATCATGTCGTGAAAGTATTGGTGCGGGATGTGAAACCGCTCGACCGCCGAGTGAAACGCGGGCCAGACGGGGTGCGCGCCGTATTCGCCGCGAAGCGCCGCGGTAAGTGCGTTGCGCCATTGTTCGATGGCGGTAACGGTCGCGCCGGGCTCATCGCTCAAGTCATCGCAGTAGCGCATGAAGGCGTAGACCGCGCACATGGCGTTCTTCTGATCCTGCGAGAGCAGGACGAACGAATAGTAGAAATTTTTCGCGCGCGCCTTCGCTACCGCGCGGCAGTAGCGGTACGATTCGTCGACCGTCACGCCGCGCGTTTCCTCTGGAACGCCATGCGAGCCATTGTGCCGAGCAGGATGGCGACGCGCTCCGATTTCGATATTTTCGGACGGCGCGACAGGACATCGAAATCCTGAGCTTCGATCTTTTTGAGGATCGCGAGGCCGCCTTGCGTGAAGAGTTCGAGATCGAGTGCGAGGCGGCGATCGACCAAGCTGGGCAGGGGGCGGCCCTGATCGAACAGCGCGCGGGCCTTTGCCACGGCCTCTTTCATGGCGAGCCGGAAGCCGGGCGTGGCACGATGCGCGAGCAGATCTTCTTCAGTGACGCCATGACTCGCGAGCAGATCGAGCGGCAGGTAGATGCGATCTTTCATGAGATCGACGGCGACATCCTGCCAGAAATTCGCGAGTTGCAAACCGGTGCAGGTGGCGTCGGAGAGGTGCTGGCGCGGCGCGTCGGAATAGCCGCAGAGGTAGAGCACCAGATGGCCTACCGGGTTCGCGGAATTCACGCAGTAGCCGAAGACCTCATCCCAGTTGTTGTAGCGCGTGACGATCTGGTCGTGCAAGAAAGCGGTGATCAGATCGGAGAAGGGCTTGCGCGGGATGGCGTGGCGCTTTACGGTTTCGTTGAGCGCGAGAAAGACAGGATGATCGGCGTCGCCTGAGTACATGCGGTCGAGCGATGTGCGCCACCAGTTCAGCAGGCGCGTGCTTTCGGCCAGGTCGCCGATTTCGTCGCCCAGATCATCGGCCCAGCGGCAGTAGGCGTAGACGTTGTAGAAATCTTGATGCAGGTGCTTGGGCAGCAGGAAGCTGACTACTTGAAAATTTTCATAGTGCGCTGTGGCCAGCCAGCGCGTGTATTGGAGAGACTGCGCGAGCGTCCAGGAGCGCTGGGGAGCTACGACGAAGTCTTTCGGTGCCAGGAAAGTTTCGGTCATGGCAAGATCGCGGTTTTCAAAGCGCCGTTTTGAGATGCCAACTCGGAGAGGATGGCGGGCAGAGCGCTGAGGGGCGCTTCGCGTGTGACGAACTGCGCGGCGGTGACGTGGCCCGCGCAGATGATTTCAAAGGCCCGGCGGATGTGGTCCGGCGTGTGGTGAAAACTGGCCTTGCAAGTGAGTTCTGAGTAATGCAGCAGATTGGTATCGAGCGCGACCACGGTGCCTGAGGGCGGGCCGCCGAAGAAGTTGACCGTGCCGCCGCGCCGCAACATGCGCACCGAAGCATCCCAGGTCTCGGGCTTGCCGACGGCTTCGATCACGATGTCGCTTCCCTGCCCTTCCGTGAGCGCGAGAACGCCCGCGACGGCATCGCCGGTCACGCCTTCATCGGCACCCAGAAGTTTGGCGTGAGCGATCTGCTCTTCGCGGCGGCCTACGGCGATCACTCTCGCGCCGCGCAGTTTGGCGAGGATCACGAACATCATGCCGATGGGCCCCAGGCCGATGACGGTTACGGTATCGCGGGGTTCGGGAGCGGTGTCGTCGAGGCCTTTCAAAGCGCAGGCCAGTGGTTCGGTCAACGCCGCATCGCGGTAATCGACGCCCGCTGGAATTTCATGCGTGTTCTTGAGCGCAATGCGCGCCGGAACGCGAATGTACTCGGCATAGGCACCGTTGTTAAAGAGAAGATCGTCACAGAGATTGGGTTTATTTTTGAGGCAGTAGCGGCAGGTTCCGCACGGCGCGGAATTGGCCGCGACTACGCGCTTACCCAGCATGCTGCCGCCCGCGACGACATCGCCCGCCACTTCATGGCCGAAGAGAGCCGGAGGCACCAGCATCTTGACGTGGTAGCCGCGGCGAAAGACTTTCACATCGGTGCCGCAGGTTAAGGCGGCACGCACGCGGACCAGCAGATCGCCGGGCGCGAGTTCGGGAATGGGCACCCGCTCAATTTCGACATGCTCTTTGCCGTGAAGCACTGCCGCCGTCATCATTGATTGCATTCGACGATCACTTTGAGAGACTCCTCAGTAGGATGCGTGGCCAGATGGAAAGCTTCACCGATGCGCGCGAGCGGCATGCGGTGAGAGATGAGGCGCGCTATGGGCAGGCGGTTGCCGAAGACGAGCGCCGCGGACTCTTTTTGCAGTTCGACCGAGGCGCTGTAAGAGCCGAAGAGAGTGCGTTCGCCGACGCAGATGGACGCGCCTGAGAGTTCGATGCGCTCCTTATCGGACGTTTGCGCGAACAGGCAAATCTTCGCGCCGGGCCGCGACACCGCGACGGCTTGTTCCACCAGGCCCTTGGCGGCGGTGGCGACGAAAACCACGTCCGCGCCGCGGCCTTCGGTTCGTGCTCTTAATTCCGCGGCGAGGTCAGAGGAGCGCGGGTGGAAGCTTGCTTCGGCACCGCATTCTTTCGAGAGAGCGAGGCGGGAGGCGATGGTGTCGGAGGCGATAACGCGGACGCCCCGATCGGCCAAGAGCATGGTGAAGAGCAGCCCGATGGGCCCCTGGCCGATGACGAGGGCGACGTCGCCCGATGCGGCACCTGAGGTGTGGACGGCTTTCAGGCAAGTGTTCAGCGGCTCGACGAAGGAGGCCTGCTCGAACGATACGCCGTCTGGGATTCGTTCCATGCCATCGCGCACAATCCAATCCATGACGCGCACGTATTGAGAGAAGCCGCCGCCCGCCGGTTCGAACCCCGCTGTTACGCCCACCTTCTTATAAACCGGACACTGCGCGTAGAGTTTCCGTTGGCAATAGAAACACTCGCGGCAGGGGATGTGATGGAAGACGATGACGCGGTCTCCGGGCTTGTACTGGGTGACGACGGAACCGGCGCGCGCAACTACCCCCGCGGTTTCATGGCCATAGATACGGGGAGGGGGGAGCAGGTTATACTCCACCTTTTTCAGATCGGTATGGCAAACGCCGCAGGCTTCGACGCGAATGAGCACTTCGCCGGGGCCGATGCGCGGGGTCTCGACGTCCTCCACGGTGACCAGACTTTCGCCGCGATATACGGCGGCTCGCATGACGCTTGGCACTTCAGAATGTGCAGGCATCGAGAAATTCTCCTAAGGATTGAGATGCCGCCGCGGTCCGTTTCGCCAGACGAATGAGTTCGGGAAAGCGGCGTAGCGGGTCGCGAAGGGCGCCGGAGAGGATGCGGGCGGTGCTGATTTTGCCATCAGGCAGCAGGGCTGCGCTGAAATCGTTCGCGAATGTCTCTCCCGCGAGATCGCTAACGGCTTTGATGCAGTGAAATTCGCGCCCGGCGAGACCGGCCGATTCCATTTCGACGGCGACAAAACCGCGGGAACGAAGCCGCTGCTTTTCCTGGGCGCTCGCGGCGATTTCAGGGACGGACGCGATGGGTCCCGCGGTGTGGGCTCGCGGGCATTGCACCGGCAGATGCTCGCTTGCGACGACGATATCGGCAATGCGCAGAGAAGCGTCAAGCGCGCCGCAAAAGCCTATATTGCAGAGCCGTTCATACGGTGCGGCTTCGGCGGCCAGGCGCGCGCGCTCCCACCCGGCTCCGTTCGCGATGGCGATGACGGGGCGGCCGTGGCGAAGGCCGGAGCGGGCCCAGTGTACGGGCAATTTTACCGGGCGTACGTCTCGCCAAAACTGGAGCGTTCCAGTGAACTCGCGCGGCTCCGCGCCGATGAACAGAATGTCAGCAGTAGCCATTGGTTTGAAACCAGTTGACCGCGCGGGTAAGGGCCGCATCCACAGACCCTGGACGGTAGCCCAATTCGCGTTCCGCCTTGGCATGAGACACCCACATTTTCTTCTTGGCCATACGTACCGCATCGAGGGGCGCGCGCGGCGGCTCACCGGAGACTTGCGCCCAGGCTGTGGTGACCACGCCGGCGGCATACGCGACAAAGTACGGCAGCTTCAGTGTGGGCGCGGGCTTGCCGGTGATTGCGGATAAGCGTCCCAAGATTTGTTCCAGCGTGAGATTTTCGCAGCCGAGTATATAGCGCTCGCCCGGGCGGGCCAGACGTTCGGCAAGCAGATGGCCGGCGGCGACATCGCGCACGTCCACCAGGTTCAAGCCCGTATCGATAAAAGCGGGCATGTTGCCTTTCAGAAAATCGAGAATGATGGCGCCGGTGGCGGTGGGTTTGCCGTCGTAATCTCCCACCGGGGCGGTGGGATTGACGATGGCGATGGGAAGCTCATGCTCGGCAAGCGCCACTTGTTCGGCCAGAAATTTAGACCGCTTGTAAGCGCCCGCCATTTTGTCGATCGTGATGGGGAGGCTTTCGTCGGGCGGCTCAATGCAGCCGACGGTGCTGGTGTAGACCATGCGGCTGGCACCGGCCTGCTTGGCGGCGGCGATCAGGTTTCGCGTGCCCTCCACATTACTGCGGTAGAGTTCGCCGGGATCTTTCGCCCACAAGCGATAATCGGCGGCCACGTGATAGACCACTTCACAGCCTGATGCCGCGCGTTGCAGCGAGTCAGAATCCTGCAGGTCGCCCGTGACGGTTTCGGCACCATCCAGATCTCGCAGGTGGCTGGTGGCGCGAACCAGCGCGCGCACGGATCGGCCCTGATCGAGCAATTGGCGCGCCACGTGATGGCCTAAGAACCCTGACGCACCTGTAACCAAAACAGGCTTCACTCGCCTATCGCTCCTGGCGACTCTTCTGATAAGCGGCGAGCGCGAGCAGCGGGAAATACAACCGGTACATGTGGTAATTCAGGTAGAACACCTTCGGGAAACCAGTGCCGGTGGCGAGTTCTTCCGGCCACTGTCCATCCGCGCTTTGCGTCCTGACCAGGTATTCGATGCCGTGCTGCAGGCTGGAACTGTTGGTATCGCCTCCCGCGATCAGCCCCATGATGGCCCAGGCGGTTTGGGAAGGAGTGGACCGGGCATCGGTATAGATGCCGTTATCGTAACTGGCGCAGCTTTCGCCCCAGCCGCCATCGGCATGTTGGATGGAACGAAGCCATTCGTTGGCGCGCTGGATGTGCGGTTCGTGATCGTCTTCGCCTGCCGCCTGCAAGCCGCGCAGGGCGAAACATGTGCCGTAAATATAGGCCACGCCCCAGCGCCCATACCAGCTGCCGTCCGCCGTCTGTGTGCGGATCAGGTAATCGACGCCGCGCTGAACGGGTGCGTCTTTCAGCGTCATGCCATTGGCACCAAGCGCTTCCAGCACGCGGCCGGTGATATCGGCGCAGGTGGGGTCCAGCATGGCGTTATGGTCCGCGAATGGAACGTAGCTCAGAATTTCCCAGTTGTTATCGACATCGAACGCGGCCCAGCCGCCATCGCGCGATTGCATGGCCAGCAGCCAGTTGATGGCGCGCTTTTCGCAGGCGCGTTGCGCGGCCTGATTGGCGGTGCGGGCATGGCAAAAGCTGAGCAGCACCATGGCCGTATCGTCGATATCGGGGTAATGATCGTTGCGGAACTCGAAGGCCCAACCGGAAGGCTCGGTGGCGGGGCGCTTGACGCTCCAATCGCCTGGCCGGCGGATTTCCTTGCTCAGCATCCATTCGGCTGAACGCTGTTGCGCCGCTTCAATTCCGGCGGCGGGAACGGATTCGCCCAAGGCGTAGCTGGCGATGGCGGTATCCCAAACGGGCGAGAAGCACGGTTGGAAAAAGAAGCGCTCGCCATCGTCCACCATCAGGTGTTCGAACACGCGCACGGCTTCTTTGCGCATGGGATGGTCTTCGGCATAGCCAAGAACATCGAAGGCCATGATGGCGTACATCATGGAAGGATAGATGGCGCCCAAACCGTCAGAGTGCTTGAGGTGCTCCACCATCCAGTGCTCGCACTTGCGGACGGCGATTTTGCGGATGCGGTCCACGCCGTACTTTTCCCAAAGTTTCAGGATGCGGTCGGACTGGATGAAAGTGTTGCGAAGCGTGAGCCAGGAATCGTCGCTGGGAAGCGAGAAGCTCTTGCCGGGGACGTGAATTTCCTCCAGAGTGAAACCAGCGGGCACGGGGCGCTTGGGGTTCGACGAGTGGACGATGGCAAGCGCAATGACGATGGCGCGCGTCCAGGAGGACATCCGATAAATTACGCCGCCCGGCAACAGCATGAGTTCGGGCGGAATGCTGGGCGTGTGGTCGCGCGGATACAGGTCGAACAGGCTCAGGTTCACCTTTACATAGCTGCTGGCGCTTTGCAGGCCGCCGAGAGCCAGGATGCGTTCGGCGAGGCGGGCGAGGCGCGAATCCGTGGGCGGCAGTCCGGCGACTTTCAGTGCGAAATACGCTTTACAGCAAGAAGAAATTTCGGAAGGGCCCTCCTGGTAATTGTTGAAGCCGCCATCGGGCAGTTGGCGGGCCAGGATGGATTCCACCGCTTTGCGAATCAGCGGAGTTTCCGCGTGCTGCCAGACACCGTTGACTGGCGGATTCATCCAGAGTTGCAGCAGGATGAAATCGCTTTCGAGCGTGGTATCGGCCGTAAGTTCCGCGCACCAGTAGCCGGAGGAGGTCTGCTTTTCTAAGAGCGTCTTAGCGGCGCGCTTTATGCTTTCCGCGACGGCGGTTTGCAGAGGAACGCTCAGTGTGGCACTCGCGCTCATCGACTCGCGATTTGGGACAGCCCGGAGATTTGCGCCAAACCGCTGTGGCCGTGAAGTTCGCCGGGGAGCGAGAAACGCACATCTTCTTCCACCAGTTCCACTTCTTCGAGTTGCGTAAAACCTTCGCCGCGGAGTGCTTCGACGAGTTCTTCAACCAAGTGTTCGGGCGCTGAGGCACCGGCCGTGACGGCCACGTTCTTCGCGCCATGCAGCCAAGCGGGGTCCACATCGTTCCAATCGTTGACCAGGTAACCGCGTACGCCGAAGTTGCCGCCCACTTCCACCAGGCGTTTGGAATTCGAGCTATTGGCGGAGCCGACGACGAGCAAGAGATCGCAGAATTCCGAGACGCCCTTGACGGCCATCTGGCGATTTTCCGTGGCGTAGCAAATGTCCTGCGATTTGGGCCCCTGGATCAGGGGGAACCGCTGTTTCAGACGCTCCACAATGTGGGTCGTCTCATCGAGGCTGAGCGTGGTCTGCGTAAGATAAGCTACGCGCGAAGGGTCCGCCAGGTTCAATTCATCCACATCAGCCACGTTTTCCACCAGAACGGAACGTGAGGGCGCCTCGCCCAGCGTACCCTGCACTTCATCGTGATCTTTATGCCCGATGAGCACGATGGTGTAGTTTTCGCGCGCGAATTTAACGGCTTCCAGATGGACTTTGGTGACCAGCGGGCAAGTAGCGTCAATCACTTGCAGGCTGCGGAATTTGGCTTCCTTGCGAACTTCGGGCGAAACGCCATGTGCGCTGAAAATAGCGCGGGCACCGGCGGGGATCTCGTCGACTTCTTCTACAAAGATGGCTCCGGCCTGACGCAACTCTTCCACCACGTGCTTGTTGTGCACGATTTCCTTGCGAACATACACCGGGGGACCGTAGAGATCGAGCGCGATTTTCACCACATCGATGGCCCGGACCACACCAGCACAAAACCCGCGCGGCTTCAAGAGATAGATTTTTTTTTCCGCGGTATTGTTTGCGGCAATGGGTTTCAACGGCATAGAGAATCGAATTTATAAGTATAGCAATGCTCCAGCTTGGCTCGAGGCTTCGCGGGAGGTGCGGCACGGTACATTAAGGCTTGTTCATAATCGAAACCCGAGTGCGGCGGGGCGGTTCACTTAAGTGAGAAGCGATCAGGTATGAAAAACTTTCTAAGAATTACTCACGGCGTGGCGATGATGGTGACGGCTGGCGGTTTGTTCGCGGAGCCTTCCGCAGATCGGTTGGCGAGGATGCAGCTGTCATTTGAACCGAACCGGGGCCAAGCCGCGCCTGATGCCGAGTTCGTGGCGCGTGGTACCGGGTATTACGTGGCGCTGGGAAGCCAGGGTTCGCGGATGCTGCTGCGGAGTAACGGCGGCAGCGCGGATGTGCGGACGACTCTTGCCGGGGCGGAACGTGGGGCGAAATTTACAGGTGAGGAAGGTTTGCCCGGCCACTCTTCTTATTTTCGCGGGCAGGACCAGGCCAAATGGATTACCGGGCTGCCGAATTACGCGCGTGTGAGGGCGAGCGGCGTGTATCCGGGAATCGACGTGGTGTATTACGGGAACCAGTCGCGCCTGGAGTACGATTTTGTGGTTGCTCCAGGTGCCGATTCCGGTCGAATCCGTTTGCACTTCGATGGAGTTACATCGCTTGCGAAAGACGCATCGGGCGATCTGCATTTGAAGACGGCCGCGGGCGAACTGACGCAGCATAAGCCTGAGGTTTACCAGACGGTGAAAGGGGTAAGGCGGCCTGTTGAGGGCGAGTTTCGCGTTGCCGGAGCGAGAGACGTCACTTTTAAAGTAGGGCCGTATGACCGCTCGCTGCCGCTGACGATTGACCCTGTGCTGGTGTATTCCAGCTTTCTGGGCGGCAGCGATTTGGATTCGGGAAACGCGGTGGCGGCGGACAACGCGGGGTACATGTACGTGACCGGCACCACGTTTTCCACGCCGCAAGGCGACGCGGATGCGCTGGTGCGTAAGATTTCGCCCGATGGCACCAGCTTCGTTTACATCGCCGACATTGGCGGCGCGGATAACGATTACGGGAACGGTATCGCGGTAGATGCAAACGGTTCGGCTTTCGTCGGCGGACGCACCGGCTCTTTGGATTTCCCCGTGGCGGCGGCGTTTCAAAAGCAAAACTACGGCGTGAACAATGCTTATGTGCTGAAGCTGGACCCGGCGGGAACCACGCTCCTTTTTTCTACTTATATTGGCGGCGGAAATGATGACCGCGGTTACGCGGTGGCGCTCGATACGCAGGGCAGCGTGTATCTGACCGGCATTTCGACATCGACGGACTTTCCCACGAACGATGGGGCGTTCCAGCGCAACAACCGGGGCGGCATCGATGCGTTCGTGGCGAAGTTCGGGTTCGATGGGACCGCGATTTATTCGACGCTTTTGGGCGGGGGCTCTGACGACCGGGCGAACGGCATTGCGGTGGATTTGAAAGGCAACGCGTACGTTGTGGGCGAGACTTTTTCCGATAGCTTTCCGCAGGCGAATGCGCCATTCCAGCACTCTCGCCATGGATCGCTGGATGCGTTTATTACGGAACTGAATCCCGATGGATCGCAGCTTGTGTTCTCGACCTTCAGCGGCGGTTCGGGGGACGATTCGGCGGGTGGCGTAGCGGTGGACCTTGCGGGCAATGTTTACGTGGTGGGCAGCACGACCACGGACAAAGGCTTCGATGTTCCGAACCGAAGTTACAACACGAGCTATAACGGCGGCTCATCGGATATTTTCGTTTCGAAGTATTCGCCCGGCGGGCAGAGTCTGGCCTGGACGACATTTCTGGGCTCGCACGGCGGCGATTATGGCAATGCCATTACGGTGGATGCCAATGGCACGGTATACGTGGCGGGCGATACGGATTCGAACCAGTACCCGGTGACGCGAGATGCTGTACAAGGAAATCGCGGCGGCGGCGTGGACGCGGTGTTTTCCGTGCTGGATACGAACGGCCAGAATTTGCTCTATTCCACCTTTTATGGCGGCAGCGGAGACGATAGCGCCGTGGGGTTGGCCACGAATAGGTATGGGGAAGTATTTCTAACCGGCTCGACCACTTCGCCCGATCTGCCGATTTCGCAGGGCGCGGTGCAGCAGTTGCCGGGCGGTGGATCGTCGGATGCGTTTCTGGCGAAGATCGGTTTGGCGGGCTCGTCCATTCCCGGAACCGACGCGGTAAGGCCTGCCGATTTCATGACGCCGACATCCAGCAGCGCCAGTATTTTTGGACGCGGGATGACACCGCCAGAAACTGAGGGACGGTTCGACCGGCGAGTTCACACCGGCGGTGCTGCGATTGCCCCTGACCGTTTCGAGCGTATGGGCCGAGTCGGCGCAACGGCGATTCGCTAGCTTTCTGGCGCGACCAGCTCTACCTGTGTTCGGCCAGAAACCGCTTGGCTATTTCGCGCACAGGCGTGTGGTTCGCCTCAAGCTGATGGTTTAGTTCACGCATCTGCTCTGTATTCAGGCGCAGCTTTGTGAGAGCTTCGCGAAGGCCGGGAAACTTCTGGTAAGCTTCCTGGCGAACCACCCAGGCTGCTTCGTAAGGCGGGAAGTAATGCCGGTCGTCTTCGAGCACGGTAAAGGGCTTCGAAGAAAGCTGGCCGTCGGTGCTGTTACCGGCCACCATATCCACCTGGCCTTGTTCGAGAGCCTGATAGAGCAGCCCCAGATCCATGGTCTTGACGCTGCCTTTCACATTCAGGCGATACGTGCCGATGAGGCCGGGCAGACCATCGGGACGCGTGACGAACTCATAGCCGACGCCAAGCTTCCAGCCTTTCTCAAACGCGGCGGCTTCTGTAAGCGTACGGGCATTGCGCGATTCGCTATCTTCCTTGCGCACCACCATGGCGAACGTATTGTTGAAGCCGATGGGTTCGGACCATTCGAGCTTCAGGGGCAGATAGCCTTCGCGAACTTTGCGAAGCACCTGCGCGGGATCGGCATCGGGAGGCTGCTTTAGGATGGCCGTGAGGGCGGTACCGGTGTACTCCGGGTAGAGATCGATCTCGCCGGCTTGCAGGGCTTTGTGCGCCAGCAGGGTGCCGCCCAGATCCAGCTTGCGGACGACATGCAGATGGATTGTATTTTCCAGATGCTGCGCCATCAATTCGCCCAGAATGAGCTGCTCGGCGAAGTTCTTTGAGCCGATGACTAATTGCGGCTGCTGTGAACAGCCTGTCAGCAACAGTACAGCTAAGGCGGTGAGAGCTTTCGTTCGATCCACGAGAATCCTTCGTCGGCCGCGATGGCCATCAGTGCCGCCGGAACAGCGCCGGCGAGAATTTGAGCGTTATCCACTGACGCAATGCCGCGAAAAATGAAGACGCCCAGGCCGCCCGCACCGATAGCGGCTGCGATGGCGGCTGTACCTATAGTAGTCACTGTAGCCACGCGCAGACCGGCAAAAATGGATGGTGCCGCGAGAGGCAGTTCCACTTCGCGCAGAATTTGCATAGGCGTCATGCCCATAGCGACGGCTGATTCGCGTACGGCCGCATCGATACCCGTGATGCCGACAAGCGTGTTGCGCAGGATGGGCAGCAGAGCGTAAAGCACCAGCGCGATGATGGCGGTGCGTTTCCCGATTCCGCCCAGGACAGGCAGGGGGATCAGGAAGCCGAAGAGCGCCAGACTGGGGATGGTTTGGAGGATGTTGACGATGCCGACAATGGGACGGCGCAAACGTTCGTGCCGGGCGAGAGAGATGGCGGCGGGTATGGCGATGAGAGCGGCCAGCAGCACGGAAACGGAAACCAGGAAGAGATGCTCGAGCGTGAGCGAGAGGGCTTCGCGCGCGAGGTCAGCCCACACTTTGCAGCACCTCAAGGAAGGCTCGGGCTTCGGGGTGTTGGGACTGCTGGAAGGAGGCGGGGTCGGCCACGACGGCCAGGTCGCCCTGGTGGAGGAGGGCGACGCGCGCGCCCAGTTGCAGAGCTTCGCGGATATCGTGCGTGACGAAGAACGCTGTTTTTTTTAGCTTGAGGAACTCTCGCTGGAGGGCCAGACGGGTGACCGGGTCGAGCGCGCCAAACGGCTCATCGAGAAGCAGCAGCGCGGGTTCGGCGGCCAAGGCGCGAGCTACACCGGCACGCTGCCGCTGGCCACCGGAGAGTTGCCGGGGGTAGCGATCCGCGTAGTCTTCAAGACCCACCGTACGCAGCATCTCAACGGTGCGGGCTTGAATTTTTTCAGGTGCCCAGCCGTTCAAGCGAGGTGGCAAAGCGATGTTCCGGCTCACGGTAAAGTGCGGAAATAATCCTGCTTCCTGGATGACGTAGCCGATGCGCCGCTTGAGCGCGACCGGGTTCCACTCGCGAGTGGACTTACCCTCGACCAGGACATTTCCCGAGGTGGGAAAGAGGAGCCCGTTGACCAGTTTAAGGGCGGTAGTTTTTCCGCTACCGCTGCGGCCCAGCAAGACCACTGTTTCGCCGCTTTCGAGAGTGAGCGAAAGGTTGCGCAGCACTTCTCGCGCTTGCCCGGGCGGTGTATAAGAGACCTGCCGGAACTCAACGACCGCCGCCATTTACTGTTAGACCGCGGTCCCTGGACCGGCGTAGCGTTTCACTTTGCCATCATAAGTGTTTCAGCGAAGGGCCATTCGTGATCCACCCATTGGCCGCGCACGAGGAAGCCGCTAGCTTGCGCCATGGCGTCCACTTCAGACCGCCGGAATTTATAGGAGCCTTCGGTCCAAATGGTTTCGCCGGCGCGGAAGCCAAAATGGCGTTCCAGCTCGCGGACGTTCACGGTTTGAGCAATTTTGGAGCGCAGGTGCATTTCGATTCGCGATTCGTCTTCGTTGAACCGAGCTTCATGGTGGAACTGACGCAGATTGAAATTGGCATCGAGCTCACGGTTAATGCGTCCCAATAAATTCAGATTGAAAGCCGCGGTCACGCCGGTGGGGTCATCATAGGCCGCCAGCATTTGAGGCAGGGGCTTGACCAGATCGGTGCCGAGAAGCAGTCCATCGCCCGGCTGGAGCAGAGCGCGGATGCTGGAGAGGAACGCGCGGGCCGCGGCGAAATCGAAATTGCCGATGGTGGAACCGAGGAACAGCACCAGCATGGACCGGCGAGGGTCACGGCTGCGGGCGATCTTTTCGAGGCCCTCCAAGTAGGTTGCGTTCTGGGGCTGCACCGTCACGCCTTCGATGGCGTCCATGGCGTTGGCGCACTGTTGCACCGCCGTTTCCGAAATATCGATGGGCTGATAGATCACTTCGTTTGCCACCTCGGCGGCCGCGCGCAGAATCCAGCTAGTCTTCGCACCGGTGCCGCTGCCGAGCTCGACAATGTTGAGGCGCGCGCCAGGCATTGCGGCGATGATTTCGGCTGAATGCGCGCGGAGCAGACGGCTATCGGCCCGCGTGAGCCCATACTCCGGCAGAGCGGTGATGGCATCGAACAGGATGCTGCCGAGCTCATCGTAGAGGTACTGCGAGGGCAAAGATTTCTGGCCCTTGCAATTGAGCCCGCGCTCCACATCATGAGCGAGCGGTGTTTTTAGCAGGTGAGATAGATCGATTGCGTGAGCGGACATTTAGTTAATTGCCCACCAAGTGAAACGTTGCGTATACGTAAGGGTATTCAGGCCGGAACCAGTTGCGAAGCGAACGGCGGACCAGCATTGCGGAAGTGCGCGGACTGGCGCCTTTCAGGACATAATGCGAATCGTCGAAAAAATTAGCGGAGTAGCCGGGATATGTGGGATGGGCTTCGAAGCCTTCAAAGGGGGCGAACACGGTTGAGGTCCAATCCCAACCGTTGCCGACAAGTTGCGCAACACCGAATGCGCTTTCCGTTTCGGGAGAAGCATTCACGGCGATGGGGTTCCAAGCCGCATAGCCGAAGTTGCCCTGCTTCGTGAGATCGGACGCGCCGGTGGGCCAGGGAAATTGCCGCTCTTCGCCTTCCGCGCGCGATCCAAAAGCAGCGCGATGAAATTGCGCTTCCGTGGGCAACGAGAGCTTGTGAAATTTTGCGTATTGCGAAGCTTGATCCCAAGTGCAGTACACCGGCCAGTTGAGAGGCAGCGGCACATTCTGGAACATGCCGCGATAGAACCACTCGCCTTCCTGCTGGTACCAATAATGGGGCGCGGCCGCGCCGGTCAACTTCATATATTCCAGAAACTCACCGTTGCTGACTTTGAATTTCGACATCTCGAATTCAACTACCGGCACTGAAAACTTTTGAAACTCGTTGTCCCACCCGAAGCCCTCACCGGCATCTCTACCCAATGTCGGCAAGCCCGAAGGTATGGTCACGAAAGTCTGCGCAATAGGAGCGGCAATAGATAGATGCTCAGTGGGGCCTTTTTTCTTCTCCGGTTCCAGATTGTGTAGGATATAAGCGAAAGTTTCGGCGTGCATGTGACGATGCTCAATCATCATGTGCACATTTCCTTCGGGAGCCTCTCGCAGGTAACGGTCTATCGTGGAGCGCACGCCCTGGTTGTAACTCTGAATCTGCTTGCGGTTCGGCCAATCGGAAGGCTGGTCACGCGGAAGCTGGCCCGGTTCCGGATCGATCCCGAGGGCGAACAAGTTGTCGAATTCCGGATTCGGTGAGGCCGCTGTCATTCCCGTCTGCTTCATCTGATTCCAATCGAACGCTTCGAGATGCCCCAAATAGAACGCCATGCGATGCCGTTCGGCAATGGGGCGGTCATAAAGTGCTGAAGGGTCCAGATGCGCGAACAGACGATCGGTTTCCGCGCGCGCCTCGGCAAGCTGAGGCAACAGGTCCGGATTTATGGCCATGAACTCTCCTACCGCAAAGCAATTTCCGGGCCTAAAACGCGGGCTTGGCTGCAACCTTCTCCACTGCACGCATCAGGCGTAAGATATTTCCGCCAATAGATCTTGCGGATTTCGCTTTCGGAATAGCCCTTCTCAAGCAGCGCCCGCGCCAGGTTCGGGAACTTCGAGGCATCGTCGAGCCTTTCCGGAACGCAGCCCACGCCGTCGAAATCAGTCCCAATGCCGATGGCGTCGATTCCGGCGAGGTGCTTGACCCGGTCGATATGGGCCACCACGTCGCCGACCGTGGCCCGAACCGCGGTACGAGCCATTTCGGTGCGCTGCTTGGCCGGATCGTCTTTGTACTGTTCCATCACGGCCATGAACTTTTGCATGCCACCTGACTTCGCCGCCGCGGCCGCCGATTTTTGCGAAAGGAAGTCACAGCCGAAATTGATTTGCACCACGCAGCCTTTCTTGCCCAGTGCGGTAATCATATCGTCCGTCATATTGCGCGGGATGTTTGCGATGGCCTTCGCGGAGGAGTGCGAAGCGAAGATTGGCGCCTTACTGGTTTCAAGCGCGTCCCAAAATGTTTTGTCGGAGACGCACGAGATATCCACAATCATGCCGAGCCGGTTCATCTCCAGCACAATCTCCTTGCCGAGCGGCGTGAGGCTATTGTGGTGCGTGACGCTGGTCTTGTCCGGGTCGCCGGAGGAATCCGCCCAGTTATTGGTGTTGCTATGGGTCAGCGTCATGTACCGGATTCCGAGAGCGTAGAAATCCCGCAGCAGACGCGGACCATCTTCTATCGCATGGCCGCCTTCGATGCCCATCAGCGCGGCGATCTTGCCTTCCTCGTGAGCGCGCTCGATATCGGCGGCGGTGGTGGCGAACAGAAAATTTTTCGGGTGGCCGCCCACAATATCGTGCCGAACGGTATCGATCATTTCCAGCGCGCGATTGGCGGAGTGGTTGCCGCTGGTGTAATTTGCGCCAACGAACACTGCGAAGAAAACATCGCCCACGCCGCCGGCTCGAAGGCGCGGCAGATCGGTATGGCCGCCGTCAATGGCCGCTTTGCCGATGTCGAAACCCTGCACAGTCTTGCTGGTGACGTCGTTATGGGTCGATCAGGATGGCGGATTTGGTGATGCGGTCCACTTCGGCATCCGTTACTTTGCGGTTCTGCGCAAGAGCCGATGGGCAAACCGATAAGCCGATGGCCAGGAGAATGCGGTACAATGCGGCCAAATTTGCATAAAAGCAGGATGTACCGTGGCGTACACGCACCGCCGCTGTTTCTTCTACTGCATTTACCGGGCTTGCAAACCGGTGCCATTTGTGTGACAACATGACTCTACGCACTTGCGTAACTCGGTTCCTTTATGGGCTCTCTGCCTGTGGCACCAACTCGGCGTTTCCAGTTTCACCCCACCCTC
>JBBROT010000034.1:0-15556 GCA_038229155.1 Bryobacterales bacterium
CGCGAGGGCGTCGCATGTATCTTGCGATTCGATGGCGCGCGGCAAACGCAGAAGAGCCGTCACCATTTTTTGCACCTGCTGCTTTTCCGCCCGGCCATAGCCCACCACGCTCATTTTCACTTCCAGCGGAGAATATTCGGCAAACGCAACCTTCGCTTCGGCAATCACCAACATGGCCACGCCGCGCACATGCGATAGTTTGATGGCGGTCTTCACATTGACCGCGTAGAACACTTCCTCCACGGCCGCCATTTCCGGTGAAAACGCCTCAATGCTTTGACGCAGCCCGCCAGCGATCTGTTGCAGGCGCTGCTCGAACGGTGCCTTGGGTGAGGTCTGAATCACCCCGTGATCCACCAGCGTGTGCGTGCGGCCGTCGCTATCCACAATCCCGAAACCGGTCCGCTCCGAACCGCAGTCGATCCCCAGGATTCGCATTGCGCCTCAAGCCCGCTTACGCTATCTTTTCGAGTTCGCTCTCGTCGATATCGAAATTCGAGTAGACGTTTTGCACGTCTTCGTTGTCTTCAAGCGCTTCATTCAACCGAAGCATGGCGGCGGCGTTCTTGCCTTCGAGCTTAATCAGATTCTTCGGAATCATGCCGATGGCGGATTCCTCCGGCTTAATCTTTGCCTTCTCTAAAGCTGCGGCCACGGCTTCGTGGTTTTCGGGCGCGGATAGCACCTGCCAGGAATCGCCATCGTCGCGCAGATCGTCCGCGCCGGCATCGAGCACAATGCCCATGAGCGTGTCCTCATCGGGCGCGCCTTCCTTCATGATGATGATCTGGCTCTTGCGCTCAAACATCCAAGCAACGCTGCCCTGTTCACCCATGTTGCCGCCGTTCTTGCCGAAGCAGTGGCGGATATCGCTGACGGTGCGGTTCTTGTTATCCGTCGCCACGTTGACGATGACCGCGGTACCGCCCGGCCCGTAACCTTCGTACGTGACTTCATCTATCTGGCCGCCTTCCAGTTCGCCGGTGCCGCGCAGAATAGCCTTCTTGATGTTGTCCGCGGGCATACTGACGCCCTTAGCGGCGATGATGGCCGTGCGGAGGCGGGGGTTCATATCCGGATCGCCGCCGTTGCGCGCCGCGATCATGATTTCTTTGATGATGCGGGTGAACATCTTGCCGCGTTTTGCGTCCGTAGCGGCTTTTTTATGCTTGATGGTCGCCCATTTGGAATGGCCTGACATAACTCAACAGGATATCATTTCGTGCACCCGTTACACTGTGTTGGTGCGGACGGGGCAGCGGATAGCAATCACGGGTATGGCCGTGAGTGCCGCGTTGGCGGCGCTGAAAATCGCCACCGGCTTGGCCTCGCATTCCACTTCCCTGCTGGCGGACGGGTTCGAATCGGCGGGCGACGTGGTCTCCTCCGGCATGGTGTTTCTGGGGCTGACGCTGGCCGCGCGTCCGGCGGATTCGAACCACCCTTACGGGCATGGCCGAGCGGAAATTCTGACCGGCTTGTTGCTGGGTATCATTCTGATGCTGGGCGGCGTTGCTATCGGTGTGCACTCCATCGCCGGGGCCGGGGATGTGACGGAGCCGCCACGCGCCTATGCGATCTGGCCGATTCTGATTTCGATTGCGGTGAAGGTGTGGCTGATGCGCGTCAAACTGGTGGCGGGGCGCAAGCTGAACAGCGCTTCGCTGAAGGCCGATGCTTATAACGACGCCATTGACATGTTCTCCGGTTTGGCCGCCTTGATGGCACTGGGCTTGACGCTCGCCTTCCCTACGCGCTTCCCCTTGGCCGATCACTACGGCGGCTTCGTGATTGGCTTGATCATGATCTTCACGGCGGTGCGGGTGACACGCGACACCAGCCTGCAATTGATGGACACGATGCCGGCCGAACAACTGCTAGGGCAGGTGCGCGCGGTGGCCTTGCGCGTGGAAGGGGTGAAAGGCGTGGAGAAATGTTACGCACGAAAGACCGGCTTGCAATATCATGTGGACCTTCATCTGGAAGTGGACCCGGATGCGACCGTGCGTATGGGCCATGACATTGCGGGCCGGGCTCGCGATGCCATTCGCGGACAGTTGGACTGGGTGGCCGATGTGCTGGTGCATGTAGAACCGGCTCCCGAGGCGGCTATCCTAACGGGAATGGAAAAACTTACCGACGTGGTGATCGGTGCCGATGACGCGAGCCTGCTTCGCGAACCGCAAGTAGACGCCCGCTTTTACTTCGAAGGCAAGACGGATTTGTTGAAAGCGATGACGGCGGGCAGCCTGGTGCTGAAGCCCGGCAAGAGCCCGCACCCGCCGCACCGGCACCCCGAAGAGGAATTCATGCTGGTCACCGAGGGCACCGGCGAAATTCAGGTGGAGGACAAAGTGACGCAAGTGGGGCCGGGCGCGATGATGTACTGCGCGGGCGATAAGCTCCACGGCATCGTCAACACTGGTAGAGTGCCGATGACCTTTTACTTTTACAAGTGGCTGGCATAAACGCGCGTCAGGC
Source organism: Bryobacterales bacterium (assembly GCA_038229155.1). Classification (GTDB taxonomy): domain Bacteria; phylum Acidobacteriota; class Terriglobia; order Bryobacterales; family Bryobacteraceae; genus JALYXI01. The sequence continues at coordinate 2,482 of JBBROT010000034.1, forward strand.
CGTGGTGTAATCGACGAACCCTTTGAGTGTAGCTGCATTCAATTTGCGCCGATCCAGGCGAAATACGCCGACGCCGTCACTGGAACCTGTGCCGTTTGTATTTCCCTCAATGGTGGAGAGGCGCCCTCCTAATTGCAGCTTTTCTACAACACCGGTGTGGCCATGGCCGCCTCCGAAATCGAGGATGAAGATGAGCCCGGGTTTGATGAGGCTGGGGTCCGCGTAGGCGGTCCTGGCAGGGATGCGAACCGCGCCCGGTATATTCTTTGCCATGTTCCAATGTTCCAGGCAACCCGCGGTTCGGGGCAAAGGATTGGGCGCGTTCAGGCTCTTGCCTGCTTCGCGAAAGCACCAATAAACGAACGCAATGCACCAGGGCCTCGAAGCGGGTGTGCCCTGTGTGGGGTCGATGTTGGCGGCCCGAAGAAACTCATCCACCATGGGGCCGCGGTTCGACCCCAGCGGGACTTCCATCTGGCCCACCTGGCCAGATGAAAGCGCCAGCGCCTGCAGCATAAGGGCGGAAGGTGCCGATTGTGGTGTTACGATCTGGACCGGGAACAGCGCGCCCCAGGTGTACAGCCCCACCTTGCCATCCACTATTAGCGCGTGCCCGTCCGCATCGACGTTTTGCGCTTGAAAGGTCATCACGACGGACTTCATCAGCTGATCGAAAACGCCGCTATTGAGAGGTCCGTATCCGCGTCGCATCAGTGCATCCTGGATCGCGTTCACGAGGGCGGCGTCGCTTTCATCAACTACGATCAAGCGGCCTGGAAAAACCGGTATTGGCATGGGGGTAGTCTAAAATGACTTTTCCCGGATGCACCCGATTTATTTTTGCAATTGGCAGTTGCGCGATAATACCCGGAATGTCTGATGCGCAACGGAAGCCCGCTCTTGGATTGACGGCCTGGATTTTCATTGGCATGGCGGTGGGCCTTGCGATCGGCATTTTCGCGCCCCAGTTTGCGGTGCAACTGGCGCCGCTGAGCAACATCTTTCTGCGGCTGATTAAATCCATCATCGCGCCCTTGATTTTTGGCGCGCTGGTTTACGGAATCGCGGGAGCAGGCGATATCAAGCAGATGGGGCGGATCGGGTTGAAGGCCATCATCTACTTCGAGGTGTTGACGACGATTGCGCTGTTCGTGGGGCTGGTGGCGGTGAACCTGACGCGGCCCGGTGCGGGCTTGACCATCAGCAAGGGCGCGGTGACTAATCTGCCGCAAGCGAAGCTGACGATGGCGGAGATTCTGGAACACACCTTCCCCACCAGCATCATCGATTCGATGGGACGCGGCGATGTGCTGCAGATTGTGGTGTTCAGCATTCTGTTCGGCATCGGGTGCGCGGCGCTGGGGGCACGGGCGAATCCCGTGACGCAATTCTGCGAAAGCCTGGCGGAGGTGATGTTCAAGTACACGGGATACGTGATGTATCTGGCACCGCTGGGTGTGGGCGCGGCCATGGCCGTTACCATCGGGAAGAATGGCGTGGGCGTGCTGTTCAGCTTGAGCAAACTGGTGGGCACGCTCTATGCGGCGCTGATTATCTTCGTGGTGTTTGCGATGGGGGGCGTGGTGCTGCTGGCGCGCATTCCGCTGGCGCGATTTTTTCGAGCGGTGCGGCAGCCGTGGTTGATTGCGTTCTCCACGGCTTCGAGCGAGGCGGCACTGCCGCTGGCGCTGGAGAACATGGAAAAGTTCGGCGTGCCAAAGCATATCGTGGCGTTTGTGTTGCCCACCGGGTACAGCTTCAATCTGGATGGCAGCACGCTGTATCTGGCCCTGGCGAGCGTGTTCGTGGCGCAGGCGGCGGGGATTGAGATGCCGCTGAGCCAGCAAATTCTGATGATGCTGACGCTGATGCTTAGCAGCAAGGGAGTGGCAGCCGTGCCACGAGCGTCGCTGGTGATTCTGGCGGGGACGCTGGCGAGTTTCAATTTGCCGCTTGAGGGCATCGCCATCATTCTGGGCGTGGACGCGCTGATGGATATGGCCCGGACGTCAGTGAATGTGTTGGGCAACTGCCTTGCGAGCGCGGTGGTGGCCCGATGGGAAGGCGTGGACCTGGACCGCGTCGGGGATGCCGAAGTGGAAACGCAGTTAGCCTGAGAGCTAAAATTTCTCTTTCATGATTTTGGTGAGACCCTTCACCTTCTGCCGCAATTCTTCGGTGGCGTCGGAGATCTGATTGGTGTCGTAGATAACGCGCGGCGTGAGGAAAATGATTAGTTCGGTGCGCGATTTCGACGTGTTGGTGGCACCGAAGATTCCACCGATCCACGGGATGCGGTCCAGCAGCGGGATGCCGGCTTTGGTGGTACTGCTGGTCTCTTGAATGATGCCGCCAATAGCGATGGTGTCACCGTCTTCCACTGTGACCTGCGTGCTTACGTTGCGTTTTGAAAACGACGGCGAGTTGATGGAACTGGTGCTGTTGATGACCGGCGCGCTCACGCTCTGATCGATCACCAGCGTTACAACCCCGCTGGCATTCACGCGCGCAAGGACATTGAGAGCAACGCCTGTGCTGACGTTTGAGACTGACTGCGTGAACTGCGAGGTGCCGCCGTTCGTCAGCCCCGGGGAGACCGCTTGGGCGGAGAGGGTGGGAACGTCCGTGCCTACGTTGATGCTGGCCGGGATGCTATCCGTCGCGACCACTGAAGGCGCGGAGATTACACGGCCTTTGCTGTTGTTTTCGGCGAACCTGACGGCGCCCAGCAACTCGCGGCTGCGGCCTACCAGTAGGCCCGCTGTAAATGCGCCTCCAGCTTGCCCGACGGCTCCAATCAACTGGCGAGCTGTGGAACTGCTGCTCGCGTTTCGTTGCTGCAGAAAGCCATCGACGCCGTAAACGAAAGCGCCGGTGAGTTCGACCTCATAGATGCGCGCGTCGATCAAAACCTGACGGGGAGCGATGTCGATTTGATCCATCAGATGCAGGATCTGTTCCCACATTTGAGGTGTGCCCTGCACGATGAGCGTGTTGTCGTAGGGGTTCGGGATGATGCGCGGAAGGCCTTGCTGGTTGGGTGTGTTAGCGGAAAGATATTGACCCGTTTGATCGCGCGTGGCTCCCGGTGCTCCCGTCGCGCCGGGAATGCCCACAGCAGGGGCACCCGCCGCTGCCGCGGCCGCACCGCCGAAGGCCCCAGTCATCGCGGAGGGAATTTCGGGTGCCGCACCGGATGGGTTCACGGTCGCATTCGAAGGGAACGCGTTGGCGAAGCCGCCTCCGCCGTTGAACGCGCCGCCCCCGCCAGCACCGAACGAATTGAACTGGCTGCCGCCGCCCTGGAAGCGGTTACCGGCGCCCTGGAACGAACTGCTCAAGCCTCCGCCGAATCCGCTGCCGCCGTATCCACCGTAGAGCTGTGTGAGCACGCTGCCGATGATTTCGGCGCGGCCGTATTTCAGTTTGTAAACGTAGTTAGACACAGCGCCGACAGGAAGGCGGACGGGGATATCGAGCTTGGCGATCCACTCTTTGACTTGTACGAAGACGCCGGGGTTGGCCGCGACGGCGAGCACCAGATTGAGCCGGTCGATGGGAAGAAAACGGATAGCGGAAGTTTTTTCATTCAGCGCGTACGCGCGGAAGACGGTGTCGAGTTCTTTCACCAGTTCGGACGGGCGGCTGTTTTGCGTGAGGAAAGTTTGCACGCGCTGCCCGGCAAAGGTATCGGCATCGAAGAGGTTGATCAGTTCGGTGGTGCGCTTCATATTGCGCGCGTTGTCTTCGATCATCAGCAGGTTAGCCGGGAGGTAACTAACCATGGTGGCGCTCTCACCGAGGAACGGCTTGATGATGTTTTCCATCTCGGGCGCGGTCATGTACTTGAGGAAGATGAGATTCAGCAGCGTGCGCTCATCGTCGGGGAAGTCTTTCATGTTGACCTGCGGGGAGATGGCCAGGTGCGAGACTTCGGTAGCGGGGGAGATGCGGTAGAGATTGCCCACCTGCACCATGGCCAAGCCGTTCATGCGGAGGATTGTTTCGAGGATGGGCCGCATGTCTTCGGCGCGGATGGTGCCGTAGGTGTTGATGGTGACGCTGCCGCCTTTTACGCGCGAATCGAGAATGTAATTGATGTGAAGATCGCGCGCCAGAATATCGATCACCTCAAGCAGCGGCGCATTGGGAAGATTGAACCCGCCCGGCACGGTGGGTGGCGGAGCAGCCGGCACCGGCGCGGCGGCCGGCGGTGCTTGCGCCAATAAGAGGCAGGGAACAAGAACCGCGGAGAGGGACCAGCGAAAGGATTGGATCATTACTGCTTCTTCTGACGATTCCAAACGCTCTGTTCGTTTGCGTCCAGCTCAGTTTTTTTCTTGGTCCACTTGACGGTGCCGAACGGGCTGGGCTTTTCGAAGTTGACGGAATCGCCGGCGTCGGTTGCGGTGGTGAGGGTGTCCTGCTGCGGTGCGACGGGCATGCCCGCCCCTTTGTCCTCAGATTTCGCGACGCCGAACGGGGTGTTGCGATAGATCCACTTCTTGCCCTGTGCATCGGTGAAGCGGAAGTTGCCGTCATCGCCTTCGACAGCGCCCTTCGGGATGACGATGTTGGGCGGGGATTGGCGCGTGGGGACAGCCGGGGCGGTAACCGTGGTGGTCTCGGTTTTCTTCGACGTCTTTTTTGTGTGCGAACTTGTCTGCGCGGAGAGTGACGCGGTCAGGATGAGTGTGAGGGTGAAGAGAGTTTTCATTGAGGTATCCTTTAAAGTTTTTTTTGTTAGGGGTTGGCGATCCAGCGGCAAGCGTCTCCGAACGGAGTCGCTTCGACAACTTTTTTGTAGCCATCCGCCACAGTGCCGGCGGGTGAATGGTCGCCGGGAGTGCAGTTCTTCATGCTGTTGCCAATTACGACGGCACCGGGCTTTGCTTCAGCGGGGCGCGCGCCGGGGAGTGCCGCTTCGTTCGCGGCGTTGCCCAGCGAGACGGGCCCACCGGCGCTGACCGCCTGGGCCGGAGTGGGCGCGCGGGCAAGCAGCTCGTCCACTCTCTTATCGATCCGCTTGCCGTCCCATTCGAAAGAGACCGTTTGCGGCGTGAGCGCGACAACTTTGAATGCGCCCACCATTTCATTCACGCGCACGCCGTGGGGCTTGATTTCAGGCTTTTCCGACATCAGCGCGAGCATGCCCGAAGGCAAGCCCATCACACCCGCCACCAGCGGCAAGGGCGGCATAACTTTGACGGGAACGGGAGGAGGCGCTTCGATCACGACGTTAGGGTTGCGATCTTTCGAGAACAAATTCTTCTGAGCGACTTCGGCATAAGGCAAGCCGGTAAACGGGTCGGGCTTCGGGGTCGTGACAGCGGGAGCGGCTGGCACAACCTTGATGGGGTTGCGATGCACTAGCACGGTGCGGCCTTTATCGGCCAGAAACTGCTCGCGCAATTTCCACGCGGCGAAGCAGGTACCGGCAAGCAAGGCGATGTTCAGGAAGATCAGCTTACGTTTCAATATAAGGAGAACCCCTTCCTCTCCGGCACCATTTTCTTGGGCACCAAGCCGCCCAAAATCATTCGGATGTTGATGGTCTTTTCCTTTACGTTGGCCGTGTTGATTCGCAGGTCGTTCGGGGCCAAAAGTTCGGGCTCATGCGAAAGCCCGGCCATGAAATTGACGAACTGTTCGATGTGGCATTCGAAGGAGATGGCGACGGTGGCTTCGCCATAATCGGCACCATAATTTTTGACCTGCCCCAGATCGCCGCCGCGCAGTTCGATGCCTTCGGCCTTGGCCACCTTCTTGGCCACTTCGAACAGGCGGGCTTGTGCCTGGGGAGCGGTCTCGGCCACAAGCACTCCCTTTTCACGCAGCCCCAGTTCGGCATCCACCTGCGTGAGCAGCATTTCCTTCGCGGGGACAGTGGCGGCAATCTGGCGGAGCTTGGCTAATTGCTTTTCTGTTTGGGGCGCGGAACGGATGGCCAGAATCGGCTTTACGGAAGGCGAGGAATCGCTCAGGACAACGAAGCGAATGAACAGCACAACCAGCACGGCGGGCCCGAGTAGAAACAGGAGCCGTTTTTCGCGATCGCTCATTTGCGCGGCCTCCTTTGCATGCGGATGCGGAAAGTTTCCGATTGGTTCACGCGCATGACGCCCATCATGAGTTCCGAATTGCGGAACAGCGGAGAGGCATCGAGAACTTTCAGGAGCGTGGCGGCGTTTTCCGCTTCGCCTGAAATGGTGACGCTGTCCTGGGTGATCTCGACCGATTGCGTCCAGATGGGCGGCGGCAGCAGGCGCGTGAGTTCCGCCATGACATCGACAAAGCCCTGGCCGCGCTTCCGGTAATCGTCAATCAGCTTGACGCGGGCGCGGTGGTCGTCCGTTCGCTTATCGAGAACGGCGGCTTTGCTGGCGGTGGGCTGCACGCCGCGAATCTCGGTGGAGAGCTCGTCGAGATATTGCTGTTCACGCATTTGTTGATAGTAGAGCCAGCCTCCCCCCGCAATGGCGAGAGCGACGCCCAGCACGATGGTGGGTATGAAGCGCACGCGTGAGCGGACGGTGCGGCGCTCCGCGGGGAGCAGGTTCGCATACGGGTTGCGGCGAGAGCCGATCTGAGCGAGAGCACCGGCGAAAGCGAGAGCGGGCACGGTACCGGCGGACTTCGGGTTCGGGAGAATATCGGCTAACAGGCGCGGCGCGGCGGCCGTGGGAGGAAGGCGAAGCTCGGCGTGAGCCAACGCTAATGCGCGAGCGGGGGGCAGATGAAATTCGGCGGAGAAGACGGGGCGAGCCGCGCTCTGCCCATAGACTTCGACGACTCCGGATTCATCTTCGGCGTAAGCGAGAAACTCGGCGGGAGGCTTGCCATACAAGTGCAGCGCGGCGCGGAGAGCGGAGGCCGAAAAGGTGAAGCCGGAAGACGGGATGCCCGCCTCCTGAAACAAACGCACATAGGCTTCGAGCGTGACGCGCCGCATCATGCCGAGCAGCACGTTACCGCCGGTAAGCGGCGACCATCCGAAGGCGACCTCTTCATCGCCATAGGGATGCAGCGCGTCCACCTGATAGCCGATGGCGTTCGGGATATCTTTCTTCGCAACGCCCGGCATGTGCACAACGCGCACAATGGCTTCGCGGCGGGGGAGAACGATGACCGAGGAGAGGTTGCGCTCGCCATGTTGACGAAGCCACTTATGGTATTCGCTGCCCCACTCTTTCGGAGGGCGCGAGCGGAAATCGGTGACGGTGGTTTGCGCAAGGACTTTGGCACCGCCGGGCCTGGCGCGCACGATGACGGCGTGAAGATCCTTCTCTCCCAATTCAAGCGCGGCGGCGGTGCCGAAGATGAAGGCGCGATGCCAACGTTCACCCGCGGAGAGGCGGCGCGCTGACGGCTTTGGCGAGCTGGGGGTGACCGCGATGGTTTGTTCTTCCACCATATTGCCTGCTGGACGTGTCTTTGTGTTCTGCAAACTAACCCCGGTCATACCATCGGAGCACAACGTACGGCGGATCTTTGGCTGGCTGCAGTTTGATGAGCGCGGAGGCGGAACGGCGCAGATCGCTAAAGCCGCCGTTAGGGAGCCTGTAGCGGGCCGTGGCTCGGATGGTGAAGATGGAATTGCCGCCGAAACGAAGCCGCGCAAAAGCCGGATTGCCTTGTGTAAACGCAGAATACTGGCTGGGCGTTGCAAAGGGCCTGTTGGTCACAACCGCTTGCACCATATCGGGCGGGAAACCGACAGATTGCATCAACGCGGGGGCGACACCGTTCACGTCGTACGTGCCCACCGCGCCGAAGATGGAAACGCACTCGCGCATTCCGCCTCGCTGCACCAGTTGCGGGGGTGAGACGGATGGGTCGCGCGTATAAGTGCCGTAGAAGAGATCCGGCGTCATGCCTTTTACCGCCAAGAGTTCCTCAATCTCTTCTAACGACGCGTGCCGGGGCAGAAAAGACGGATTCAGGCCCAGGTAATAGCCATCGAGCACGTTGGTGCGGGAGCCGGCGGGGGTGCGCCAATCGAGTATCGCCTGCGTGATCTCCTGCGCGCTGGCTTCCTCGCGAGTGAGAGCGGTGAGCAGGCGAAAGATCTGCTCGGGCGAGCCTTGGTTGATGTTCAGCTTGGCGGCTTCGGGAATGATTTCGACGTGAACCTGGCCGGTGGGGAAATCGTAATCGATGATGGGCTGGCCGGGAGCGAACCAGGGTGGGCCCCATTGCATGCGGAGGATGGTGCGGCTGATTGCGCCGGTGGCGAGGTAATACGCGCGGACATCGTCCACAGCGGTGCTGGTGCGTTCAGTTTCGCCTTTCACGGTTCCGGCGATGCTGAAGGCGACAGCGGCCAAAGCGGCGGAAAGCCAGAGGACGGCGAGCAGCGCGCCACCTTTGCGGGCGGCGCGTGCGCGGTTAATAGTTGTCATCGTAGATAGCCGTGGGATTGCGGGTGACGTGAACGGGTGCCACCACGCTGATCATGTGCAGGCGCTTGCCGACTTCGCCCAGCGGGGACATTTCGATGCGGATGGCGTCAGGCCATTCATCGAGCGACCAGACGGGCACCCAGCGCTGATATTCGGGGCGCTGCCGGATTTCCTGATAGGAGAAGGTGCAGCTTTCTAGCTTATCGGCGAGAACGAAGGAACTGGTGCCGGGTTCGATAGGAGTGAACCGTGTGGAGGCGCGGCCAATATCGGGGTTGAAAGCCCGGCCGATGACGAATTGGCCAGCCGAGCGGGAGCCGCTATACGGCGTTTCGTTGACGATAAGGCGGACTCCGCCGTTATCGCCAGGGATCACCTGAAAAGCAAGGATCTGCGCATGGCCGCGTGAACCTTCTTTGAGCGAATAAGAAGAAACGAAGCGCATGCTTTGCGGCTGGCCTTCGAAGAAGGAAAGCTTCTGGTGGTTTTCCAGTTCGGCGGTGGCGGGGATGAGGCCGTAGATCTGCTGTTCCAGAACGCGCTGCGCACCGGTGACGCGGCGATTGGCCATCAGCTTATCGTTCGCCCTACCCATGGAATTCAGGCCGATGCGAATGGCCCACATCATGCCGAGCGTGAGCAGACTGAGGAGCGAGACCGCGATTAGAACTTCAATCAGCGTGAGGCCCGATTGTGGATTGCGGGCTCTCACGGCGTAAGACGAAGGGGCACAACGGTGCGGCGATAGCCTTCGAGCGGGAACGTGTGGCGCTGGCCTCCTTCGGTCCACCAGATTTCGAGTTGGATGCGTTCCAGCATGGGCGTGCCGGGGGGGGCGCCGGGCAGCGTTTCGAAAGCGGAGAGGTGGGCGCGCCAGCCGCTTGTGGGGTCGAAGAGTTCTTCCAGATCGGCATTGGGCGGCACGCGGCGATTGGCGATGAGCTCGTCCATTTTGGAGTGCGCGCGCATGACGGCCTGATCGTAACCGGTGAGGCGGGAGGCGTTGCGCAGGGAGGTGCCGATGCCGCCAAGAAGGGTCACCACGGCGATGGCCATGATGGTTGTCGCGACCAGGACTTCGAGGAGTGTGAAGCCGGATTTCGGATTGCGGATCATGTTGATGCAGATCATGTTTGCGGCACGCCGGTTACGGGGTCGATGCGGATGGATTTGTGCGCGCCGCGGGTGTTGAAAATGTCGATGGCAATGGCGGGAGGCGCGCCGCCGGGGAGCAGAAGAAATTGCACAGGTTCGCCGGAAATTTTGATGTTCTTTTCGAGCACCAGGCGGCGGGTATAGCCAGCTTCGGAGGAATAGAGAGTGAGTGTGCTATCGGCCGGTGTGACTACCACCTCAATGGCTTGTTCACGGCGTTCGGCGCGGCTTTGGGCGGCGGTGAGGAACGTGGCAATGGAATCGGCCGCGGAGCGAAGCTGGATGCTTTCAAGACCGGCGGAGACGGAAGGAAATGAGATGCCGGCGATGAGGCCAATGATGGCCATCACGATCAGCATCTCGATCAGGGTGACACCGGATTGGGTACGGCCGCGGTTCACTTATTCGACCAGCTCAGGATGTCGGCATTGATGCCATCGCCGCCGGGCGCGCCATCGGCACCGAAAGAGCTGATGTCGGGTTCATCGCCATGATCGCCCGGATATTTGTAGATGTAGGGGTGGCCCCAGGGATCGTTCGGAACATCTTGCGGCAGGTAAGGGCCGTTCCAGTTCTGAAGTTCGCCAGGGCGGTTGCGGAGGCCGTTCAAGCCCTGTTCGGTGGAAGGGTATTGACTGGTATCGAGCTTGAAGCTGCCGAGCGCGGTGGAGAAATTTTGTATCTGCGAACGCGCGGCGACCACGCGGGCTTTATCGCCGTGCTTTAGCATGGTGGGTGCCACCAGCGCGGCAAACAGCGCGATGATGGTGACCACCACCAGCATTTCGATGAGTGTGACGCCGGCTTGGCGGGAACGTTTTCTACGTCTTGTACTTAGTGCTTGCATAAATCTCCTAGACTGCAACCTCGTTGATGCTCGTGATGGCGAGCAGCATACTGAGGATCAGCGCGCCCACCAGAATCCCCATGATCAAAATTATGGCCGGTTCGAAGAGTGAGGTGAAGCGGCGGATGGCGGCGCGTGTATCGGCTTCGAAGATATCGGCGAGGCGCGTGAACATCTGATCGAGCTTGCCGGTTTCTTCGCCCACAGTGAGAAGATGCGCGGCGAGGGGTGGAAAGACGGCGGCTTTGCGAATGGGGGCGGCAATTCCTTCGCCGCGTTTGACGCCTTGCGCCACTTCGCGCAGCGCGCCGGAGATGGATTTGTTGTTCAGGATGCCGGCTGAAATGTTGATGGATTGGACGAGGGGGACCGAGTTCGAGACGAGCGTGGACATGGCGCGTGAAAAGCGGGCGGTTTCGGCTTTGCGCAAGGCGTCGCCGAGGAGCGGAACGCGGAGGCGAAATCGGTCCCAGGCGAGGCGTCCGCTGATGGACGCAATATAGACGCGGAAGCCGATGACGAAGGCGGCCAGAAGGCCAGCGCCCACCCACCACCAGAGCTTGATGAACTTGCTGGTTTCAAGCATGAGGAGCGTGGGCAGCGGGATCTGCATGTGCGAATCTTCGAAGACCGAAGCGAAGCGCGGCACAACGAACGTGAGCAGGACCAGGATGGAGGCGAAGCCCACGAAGGTGAGCAGGCCGGGATAGACCATGGACGAAATGATGTAACCGCGCAGGTCATCGCGGGAGCGCTCGAATTCGGAGAGCCGCTCGAAGATTTGCGCGAGCGAGCCGCCCGCTTCACCGGCGCGCACCATGTTGATGAAGAGGTCGGTGAAATATTCGGGGTGGGTGGCGAGCGAATCGGCCAGGGAGCGGCCGCCTTTGAGTACGCGCAGGATGTCGAGGATGATGAAGCGGAAGTGAGGGCGTTCGGTAATTTCAGCGGTGATGGCTAGGGCCCGGTCCAAAGGTACACCGCTGTTGAGCAGGGTGGAAAGCTCCTGGGTGAAAAAGAGAACATCGCGGTGCTTTTTGCCGGAGCCGAAGGACGGGAGCTTGAGGTCGGTGGCCTTCTTTTCGGTGGTGCCGACGTAGACGGGGGTGAGGCCTTGCTTCTGGAGTTCGCGCGCGACCAGGCGCTCGGTTTCGGCGGAGATGGAACCGGAGCGAATTTTACCGTCGGAGCCGACGGCGCGGAAAAAGAAGGTGGTGGCCATGTGGGTTGCGATTATTCGTAGTGGGTCCACATGCTGACGACTTTCACCACCCGGTCGGCCTTAAATACTTGATAGACCAACCTGTGCTGGCGGTTGATGCGCCGGGAGTAGTAGCCGGAAAGTTCGCCAGCAGCTTTTCGTAAGCCGGCGGGTTCTGAAACGGGTTGCGAGAGAGAACATCCAGCAGAGCCTCCGCCTTCCTCCGTAGTGAAGATGAGCCGAGCCGTTTCGAATCCTTCGTTGCGTCTTGGGTGTAGATCAACTGCCATGGCATTACCAGTCAAGGCTCGTGCTGCACTCCGAGAACGGAATCTTCCCTCCCTCCAGTATTTTCTCGCGCATTCCGGGGATGGAGAGCAGATACAGAGTTTCCTGCATTCCTTTCCAATCGTCTTCCGCTACTAAAACGGCGTTGGAATTGGCACCGGTAATCAGAACGGGCTTATGCTCGGCGGCTTGTTCCATGAGGCTGTTCAACTGGGCTTGCGCGTCCGCTGTCGTGATTGTTGTCATCTAAAACTCCTGCGTTACTCTTAACACTTCTTCCGAGGTTGTCACACCATCGGCCACTTTCTTCCAGCCATCTTCGCGCAGGCTCTTCATGCCATTGCGGCGGGCGGCTTCCTGAATTTTGCCGGCGTCGGAGTTGGCCATAATCAGCGTTCGAATTTCCTCGTTCATCTCCATCAATTCGAAGATGCCCACGCGGAATTTGTAGCCACTTTGGTTACAGGCTTCGCAGCCCTGGCCGCGAAAGGTTTCGATGCGGTCGCCGAAAGGCGTGAGTTCGGGGCCGTTCGAGGCGATGCATTTTTTGCAGATCACCCGAACCAGGCGTTGGGCCAGGATGGCGACTACAGAAGAGTTAATCAGGTAATTTTCGACGCCCATATCGGTGAGGCGCGTAATGGCGCTGGGCGCATCGTTCGTGTGGAGTGTCGAGAAGACGAAGTGGCCGGTGAGCGCGGCGCGGATGGAGATGTCGGCGGTCTCGCGGTCGCGAATTTCTCCGATCATGATGACGTCAGGATCCTGGCGGACGATGTGCCGGATGCCGGAGGCGAACGTGAGGCCGATCTGCGTGTTGACGTGCATCTGATTGATGCCGTCCATCTGGTATTCCACCGGATCTTCCACGGTGATGATCTTGCGCGCCGTGGTGTTAATGCGCTTCAGGGCGGAATAGAGCGTGGTGGATTTTCCGCTGCCGGTGGGGCCGGTCACCAGGAAGATGCCGTGCGGGAGCGACGTGTAGTGCGTCATGCGCTCCAGCATGTAAGGGTCGAAGCCAAGCTTTTGGAGATCGTAAAAATCGCCAGCTGAGCGGTCCAGAATACGCATGACCAGACTTTCGCCGTAGACGCCGGGCAGCGTCACCACCCGGATGGTGATCTTCTTCCCGCCGATGACGATTTCCATCGGGCCGTCCTGCCCGACGCGGGTTTCATC
>JBBROT010000035.1:0-15513 GCA_038229155.1 Bryobacterales bacterium
AGCAGACGCGCCCAGAACTGAGCGATTTCATGAAGCCGGTTTTCGCGCGTGCCCAATAGGGAGGCAAGCAGGGAAGTGGTGCCCATCGCCGCCGTCAGCAGCACAACAGCGGGGGCGATGATCAGATAGGAATAAAGCGTTTGCAAATTTCTATCTCACCACAGTAAAGAAAATGCGCCGTTCCTCCGATAGATGCGCAGGAGAGGAAATGACGAACTTACGAATACTGCTGATGGTGGAATCCGCCAAAGCGCAGGCGATGTTGAGTACACAGGAAGGCGTGAACCTGGTTTCCAGCATGGAGGAAGCGGAATTCGTTCTGCTGGATGCGGCGCAGTACCGCGCGAGCCAGAACCAGCCGCGCAATGTGCCCCCGCACGAACTCACGCGCCGCGAACTGGAAGTTTTGCGGCTTACCGCGGAGGGCCATTCCGTGCGCCAAGTGGCAGCGATGCTCTTCTTGAGCGCGAAGACCGTGGACGCGCACAAGGTAAATTTGATGCGCAAACTCCACATTCACAATAAGGCTCACCTGGTGCAATACGCGTTCCGCAACAACATTTTGAGTCTCGATTTACCGGTGCAAAAGCGCATGGAACACATGGAAGCGGGTGCATTGCTAAACTAAAACTTCCCTCATGCATGTTGGAATCGTCGTATTTCCCGGCAGCAACTGCGACCATGATGCCTGGTACGCGGTAAATCACAATTTGGGTCACGAAGCCCATTTTCTTTGGCACGATTCCGCCAGCCTGGGCGCGGTGGATGCCGTGATTTTGCCGGGTGGATTTTCCTACGGCGATTACCTGCGGTGCGGCGCCATCGCCCGCTTTTCTCCGGTGATGAGCGCGGTCAGAGAGTTTGCGGCGGAAGGCGGGCCTGTTCTGGGTATCTGTAACGGGTTTCAGATACTGACCGAAGCGGGGTTGCTGCCGGGGGCGCTGGTGCGCAACCAGGGGTTGCGCTATGTCTGCAAGATTATCGATCTGGTGGCCCAAACTTCGAATAGCCGGTTCACTTCTGAAGTGAGGCCGGGTGCGACGCTGCGCATCCCCATCGCCCATGGCGAAGGCTGCTATTACGCCGATGAACGCACGCTGGACCAGTTGGAAGCGGAGGATCGCGTGGTGTTTCGCTATGCGGATAACCCGAATGGTTCGCTGCGGAATATCGCGGGAATCTTGAACGAGAAGCGCAACGTGATGGGGATGATGCCTCATCCGGAACGCGCGAGCGACCCGCTGATGGGGTCGACGGATGGCAGTGCGATTCTGTCGTCGTTTCTGTCGGGCGTGGGGCGCATTTAGGGATGGCTGCCTTTTCCGCCGAAGTGATTGCGGCTCACCAGTTAACCGAAGCTGAATACCAGAAATTGGCGGCGCTGTTGGGGCGCGACCCGAGTTATACCGAACTTGGCGTGTTCGCCGTGATGTGGAGCGAACACTGTTCTTATAAGAGCTCACGGATTCATCTGCGGAAGCTGCCCACGAAAGGCAAGCTGGTGGTGCAGGGGCCGGGCGAGAATGCCGGCATTATCGATATCGGTGGAGGCTGGGTGTGCGCGTTCAAGATCGAATCGCACAATCACCCCAGCTATATTGAGCCGTTCCAGGGGGCCGCAACCGGCGTGGGCGGAATTCTGCGCGATATTTTCACGATGGGTGCACGGCCCATTGCGGTGCTCGATTCGCTCCGTTTCGGAGGGCTGGACCATCCTACGGCTGGCGCGCGAAACCGGCGCATCCTGGATGGCGTGGTGAGCGGCATTTCTCATTACGGAAACTGTTTCGGAGTGCCCACCATTGGCGGGGAATGCATTTTTGAAGATTGCTATAACGGTAATCCGCTGGTGAATGTGTTCGCGCTCGGCGTATGCAGAGCGGAAGATGTCTTTTACGCCAAGGCTTCCGGCGTGGGCAATCCCGTGATTTACGTGGGTGCGAAAACCGGGCGGGACGGCATCCACGGAGCGTCGATGGCGTCGGCGGAATTCACCGAGGAATCCAAGCAGAAGCGCCCGAATGTTCAGATGGGCGACCCGTTCATGGAAAAACTGCTTCTGGAAGCGTGCCTCGAAGCCATGCAGACCGGCGCGATTGTGGGCATTCAGGATATGGGCGCGGCCGGACTTACTTCTTCTTCCTGCGAAATGGGCAGCCGGGGAGGCGTTGGGATTGAAATCGACCTCGATCTGGTTCCGCAGCGCGAAACCGGGATGACGGCTTATGAGATGCTGCTCTCGGAGTCGCAGGAGCGCATGCTGCTGGTGGCCGAACGCGGCCGCGAAGAAGAAGTGTTTCAGGTGTTCCGGAAGTGGGGTCTGGACGCGGTCACGATCGGAACGGTGACAGCGGACGGTCTGCTGCGCGTGAAGCACCAGGGCCGCATTGAGGCGGAGATTCCGAATCATGCGATTGCGGAGGAGGCTCCGAAATATGATCGGCCCCATACGGTGCCGCCGCGAACCGCGCCCATGGATCGCGAGCCATTTATTTCGCCGGATGTGCAGAGCGATTTGCTGGCTTTGCTGCGCAGCACGGATCTGTGTTCGAAGCGCGCCATCTGGGAGCAATACGATTGGTCGGTTCGGACGAACACGCTCGTTCCTCCCGGCGGTTCCGATGCGGCCGTGGTTCGCGTGAAAGAGAACGGCGTTTCGCTGGCTATTTCGCTCGATGGCAATGGCCGCTACTGTTTTCTTTCTCCGCGCGAGGGCGCGAAGCTGAACGTGGCGGAGTGCTGCCGGAACCTGTCTACCGTGGGTGCGCTGCCCGTTGCGGCCACCAACAATCTGAATTTTGGAAATCCGGAGCGGCCCGAAATCATGGCGCAACTGGTGGAGGCGATTGAAGGGCTTGCCGAAGCTTGTGAATTTTTCGAGACCCCCATTACCGGCGGCAATGTGAGCCTGTACAACGAGACGCTGGGATCGGGCATTTACCCGACGCCTGTGTTGGGAATTGTGGGCATCCTGGCTACGAAAACGCCGGTGCCGATTGCGTTCCAGAGCGCGGGTCGCGACGTTCTGTTGCTGGGCGGCCTGCGCTCGACAGATTGGCGGCAATTCGGCTCGACGCAATATGCAAAGACCGTCGTACAGGAGCTTTGGGGCATGCCGCCGGCGCTCGATATGGCGTATGAGAAGCGCGTGCAGGCGGCTATGCGGGAGATTGCGGCGGCGGATCTGGCCGAATCGGCGCACGATTTGAGCGATGGCGGCCTGGCTGTGACACTGGCCGAATGTACCGCAACCTGCGGGGCCGAGATCGAGCTGAACTCGCCGGACTGCCCCGAATTGCTGCTGTTTCACGAAGCTCCGTCAAGAATTCTGATCTCCACCGAGCGGCGCGACGAAATCGCGGAAATTGCTTGTCGTCACGACGTCGAATTGTTAACTTTGGGCGCTACAATGAGAGAGCGGTTACGAATCAAAAACGGTCCCGTTACGCTGATTGATTGTGCCATCGAAACACTCCACCACGAACTTCCTGTTTAGCCACAGCGCAGCACCCTGCAGACCAGCCTATGTTCGATAAGTTCCGAGAAGAGTGCGGTGTGGTTGCCATCTTCGGCAACCCCGAAGCGGCGCATTTAGCCTATCTGTCTTTGTATGCACTGCAGCATCGCGGGCAGGAAAGTTGCGGCATTTCCACCAGCAACGGGCAGCAGGTTCATACCCACAAAAGCATGGGCCATGTGGCCGATGTGTTCACGAAAGCGGCTTTGGCGAATCTGCCGGGAGACCTGGCGATCGGTCACACGCGCTATTCCACGGCGGGCGATACCGCGCTGTTGAACGCGCAGCCGTTTGCCGTTTCCTGCAACAAGGGCAAGATTGCGGTCGCCCACAACGGCAACATCACGAATGCGCTGGAACTGCGGCGGGATCTGGAAAAACGCGGTGCCATTTTCCAGGCCAACAGCGATACAGAAGTGGTGCTGCATCTGGTGGCGCATTCCGAAGAGCGGACGCTTGCCGGCGCGCTTCGCGATGCTCTGCTGCAACTGGAAGGCGCGTTTTCATTGGTGTTTCTGGCCGAAGACCGCATCATCGTCGCCCGCGATCCGCACGGCTTCCGTCCGCTTGCCATGGGCCAGATGGAATTGCAGGATGGCAAGATCAGCACCGTGTTTGCTTCGGAAACGTGCGCGTTCGATTTGATCGATGCCGTTTATCTGAACGATGTGGAGCCGGGCGAGATGGTGATTGTGGGTCCGGAAGGCGTTACGCGCGAACGTTACGCGCCCAAACAGCCCCTGTCGCATTGCGCCTTCGAGCACGTTTATTTTTCGCGGCCAGATTCGATTGTGTTCGGGCGTTCCGTTCAGGAATCGCGCGAAGCGTTGGGCTGCCTGCTGGCGCGGGAAGCGCCCGCCGATGCCGATATCGTGGTGCCGGTGCCGGATTCCGGCGTTGCGGCGGCGCTGGGGTATTCGCATGAATCCGGCCTGCCATATTGCCAGGCGCTGATCCGCAACCATTACGTGGGCCGCACGTTCATTGAGCCTTCGCAGGCCATTCGCGATTTCGGGGTCAAGCTAAAGCTGAATCCCATCCGCCATCTGCTGGAAGGCAAGCGCGTGGTTTTGGTGGACGATTCCGTGGTGCGCGGCACCACATCGCGCAAAATTGTGCGCATGGTTCGCAATGCCGGCGCGCGCGAAGTGCACCTTCGCATTTCCTGCCCGCCCACCATTTCGCCGTGTTTCTATGGCGTGGATACGCCCACCAAGAATGAACTGATTGCCGCGAATAACAGCATCGAAGAGATTCGCAAATTTGTGGAAGCAGACAGCGTCGGCTATCTTTCGCTGAATGGCCTGAGCCGCGCCATCAAGGACGAAAACGATTTTTGTTATGCCTGTTACACTGGCGAATATCCCACGGATTTCGTTCATATCCAGGGCCAGTTAGCCGGTCAGGCGTCCATGCCGCGAACCGCCCAACATTCCAATTACAAGAAGAATACGACGGTTCCGTTCCACTAACCCGAGTGGAATGAAACTTTTTGCTCTTGCAATACTGCCCTTGGCGATGTTCGCCGCCGGGACGCGCAGCCCTGTGGTGGTTGAACTGTTCACATCGGAAGGTTGCTCCAGTTGCCCCTCCGCCGATAAACTTCTGGCCGATATAGAGCGTACGCAGCCCATTGCGAACGCCCAAGTGCTGGTGCTCTCCGAACATGTCGATTACTGGAATCGGCTGGGTTGGCGCGATCCGTTTTCAACTCACGGTTTCAGTCAGCGGCAATCCGATTACGCGGATGCCTTCCAGCACGATGGCGTCTATACACCGCAAATGGTGGTGGACGGGCATGCCGAATTCGTCGGTAGCGATGGCACCAAGGCCCGTAAGGCGATTGCGGAAGCGGCAGGAAAGCCGAAGGCGCAGGTGGCCGTCACCGGCGGCGAGAAGTTGACAGTAAATGTGGACCGGGTGCCTGGAAGCGCAGATGCCGATGTGCTGCTGGCCATCACGGAAAGCGGTCTGAGCTCCGACGTGAAGACGGGCGAAAATTCGGGTCGCCAATTGAACCATACAGGTGTGGTGCGGCGGCTTACGGTGCTGGGCCAGACGCATGGCGGTACGTTTTCGACGCAGGTGAATCCGCGAGTGGCGGCGGAGTGGAAGCGACCGAATCTTCAGGCCGTGGTATTTGTGCAGGACCGCAAGACCAAACAGATCTTCGGCGCGGCTAGCGTTAGGTTGTAATCTCGATTAGGATCGCGTATACTCCTGAATAGGAGATACGGAGATGCAGCTTGTTGCGGATTATCCTATCACGGGCAATGCGTCCGGGGTTGCGGTTGACCTGACGTCGCGCCTGGAACGGGAACGGTTGAGCACTTCAGCGCTGAAGGGTTTTTTCAACCTGATGGATTGCTGGAAAGTTCGCGATGAAGATGCACGGGGGTTGTTGGGGGGTGTTTCGAATGGTCCGTACTATAGCTGGAAAAAGCAGCCGGACCGTTTGCTGGATGCCGATGTACTGGTTCGCATTTCTTTCCTGATCGGTATTTTTAAAGCGCTGCACATTCTGTACGGCGAAAAGCTGGCGGATGAATGGGTGAAGATGCCGAACACGAATCGCATCTTCGGGGGCAGGCCGCCGCTGGAGTACATGATGCGGGGCGGTCTACCGGCCATGCAGATTGTGCGGCGCTTACTGGACGCGCGCCGCGGCGGCATGTGACAATTCCGCCGGTAAAGCTGGTGCGGCAGCACGACACGCACCGGCTGATTCCTTCGAAATATAATCCAGACCTGAGCAGCGTGCTAACCAGGCTGGCGGACGATGAACGGCACTTGCAAGACCTGTTCGCGCTCGATGGCGCGACCAACGAGCGGCTCTGGGGCGAGGACAATCGCCTTCCCGGTATCGGCAGTCACGAACTGGTTTTCGGCGTGCCCAATTACCGGGTGATCAACGCGGCTTTCGTACATGCTCACCCGCTGGGCTCACGCTTCAATGGGCCTGACCGGGGCGCGTGGTATGCGGCGTTTGCGCTTGAGACCTCGCAGGCGGAGATCGCATTTCATAAGGCGACGGAATACGCGGAGATCGGCCGCTTTGAAGACAGCATCACCTACGATGATTACTTGGCGGATTTCGGCGGTGAGTTTCACGATATCCGCAGAGCTCCGGAATTTCGGGCCGCGCTGGAAGCTGGCTCTTACGTGAAGTCGCAGGAGTTGGGGCAGAGGCTGTTGGACGCGGGGTCGCTGGGCATTGTTTACCCGAGCGTGCGGCACCGTGGCGGCACGTGCCTGGTCTGCTTCCGCCCCGCGCTGGTGGGCAATTTGAGAAAGCACAAGACCTACCGGTTCACGTGGGATGGCTCGCCGGTGCCGAAGATTACAACAGGTGGAACGCGACCTCGATCTGTGCGGCAACGGTGACGGGGCGGCCGTCCTTCGTGCCTGGGCGGAAGCGCCACTGCACCACTGCCTGCATGGCTTTCTCATCGAGGCCCAAGCCGAACCCGCGTGCGATGCGCGCGTTATAGACGCGGCCATCGGGGCCGATATCCACCAGCACCAGCACGGCACCCATGGCATGGGCTTTGCGTGCTTCGTCGGAATATTCAGGCTCCACGCGATGGATGGGAACGGGAACGGTAACGCCCCCTTTACCCGGCGTGTAGACGGTGTGGCCAGCGCCGGGCCCGATCCTTCCTCCCGTGCCGGTTCCGATGCCTCCGTGACCGCCGATTCCGCCGGAGAGCAAGTGGCCCAAGCCCGTGGGATCGCCAATGATGTTGCCGGAGATGACGGAAGGCGGCACATCCATGGCGGCGGTCATGACCAGCTTCGGCGCGGTGTTCACGACGGACGCCTGCGGAGGCACGAAGATGCGGGCGGCCAATCGCGCGGGAGGACGGCCGAGGCTGGGCGGCGTACGGTCATGGGCGGCACCGCCGGAATTGGGCCGGGCAGTCAAAGGCCGGTAAGGCGGCAGCGTGTGCTTGTCTGAGAGTTCGATGACGCTTGGCAAGCGCTGCACGGGCGCTGTGGCAACGGCGAGACCGAGGATGAGGAGCAATGCAGCGACGTGGATGGAGAGAGAGGTGAGTGCCGATCTGGTTTCCATGGGCGGCTGTGGGTGCATGGCGATAGCCGTGCTGAAACCACAAGGGTTGCGCCGTACTTGCCCGCGCGCACGTGGATACACCTGTGGCGCGGGTTCGACAGGCTAAACTTGGGGGATTCTTATGACGGTTGCAGTGCTGGGGTTGGGGTATGTCGGCTGTGTGACGGCGGCGTGTTTGGCGCGCCTGGGCCACAGGGTGATCGGTGTCGATCGCGATGAGTATAAGGTGGCCAATGTACTGGCAGGCAAGGCACCGTTTTATGAGCCCGGCCTGGAAGAGATTGTGCGGGAAACGGCGGCCAGCGGTCTGCTCACGGCGACGACGTCGCTTGCGGAAGGGTTGACCGATGCCGATATCGCGCTGATCTGCGTGGGGACGCCTTCGGAGGCGAACGGCAATCTGGGTTTGGGCCAGTTGAAGCGTGTCTCTGAGGATATTGGCGCTCTGCTGCCGGGCCTTGCGAAGCGATTAATTGTGGTGGTGCGCAGCACGGTGTTCCCAGGCACTTGTGAAGAAGTGGTGATGCCGGCTCTGGGTGCGGCGGGCCATTGCATCGTGGTTTCAAACCCGGAATTTCTGCGCGAAGGTACGGCCGTGCGAGATTTTATGGAGCCTTCGTTACTGGTGGTGGGTGGCAACGATCCCGCCGCTGTGCAGATGGTCGCCGAACTTTACACGACGCTGGATGTGAAGGCCTGCAAGGTGATGCTGCGCACCGCGGAGATGATCAAGTACGCCTGCAACTGCTTTCACGCGGTCAAGATCGGGTTTGCGAATGAGATTGGCGCGCTGTGCGGCAAGCTGGACATTCCGGCCATGGAAGTGATGCATACGTTCTGCCAGGATGACAAGCTGAACATCTCGTCGGCCTACTTGCGGCCGGGGTTTGCCTTCGGGGGGAGTTGCCTGCCGAAGGATTTGCGGGCCTTGACCTATCGTGCGCAGCGGCTGGATCTGAATTTGCCGCTGCTGCAGAATGTTCTGCCGGCGAATGAGCAGCAGCTTCGGCGCGCCGTGGACCGTGTGATGGCGCTTCCCGCCAAGCGCCTGGGCGTTTACGGGTTGGCCTTCAAAGAGAACACCGACGATCTGCGCGAGAGCCCGATTGTGACTATGCTGGAGCACTTGATCGGGAAGGGCAGGGAGGTGCGGGTTTACGATCCGCACATTCAGATGGAACAGATTTACGGCGCGAATAAGAATTTCGTGCTGAATGCGATTCCGCACATCGGGAAGCTGCTGACGCCGTCGCTGGCGGATTTGCTGGCCAATTCCGATCATGTGATTCTTGCGCAAAAGCCGACGCCCGCGGCCATGGTGGAGATTGAATCGGCGGGTCTGGCTACGCTTTCGATTGCGTAATGCTTAAAGGGTGACCACGCGTTTTTCGCGGCTGGCGCGATAGATGGCATCGAAGAGCGCTACTACTTTGCGGCCTTCGGTGCCAGGTACGGGGACGGGCTGGTTGTCTGCGATTGCGTTTAGGAAGTTCGCGATCT
Organism: Bryobacterales bacterium; assembly: GCA_038229155.1. Lineage (GTDB taxonomy): Bacteria > Acidobacteriota > Terriglobia > Bryobacterales > Bryobacteraceae > JALYXI01. The sequence continues at coordinate 9,093 of JBBROT010000035.1, forward strand.
CGAGCGCGTGATAGTGTCCGGCGGAATCGGGCAAGTGTTCGAAGCGGGCGCGGTCTTCCGCGATGAACTTCGCCAGAAGATGCTCTTCGCCGGGGATGGTCCAAACATCGTTGAGTGGCGGACCTGCCTGCCCGGACATGCCGGCGATAAAGGTGGCACCTGAATCGGTTTCGGCACCCACTGAGGCACCGTTTTCGCCGTGGATGTGAATCTTGGTATAGAGCCCGGGCTTCTGCGAAAGGCTCACGATGAGCGAGGCGATACCGCCGCTCTCAAACCGAATGGTGGCGGCGGCTGTGTCTTCCACTTCGATATACGGGTGGTTGAGATTCGCCGCGATGCCGGACACCTCCGTGACGCCACCCATGAACCACTGCAGCAAGTCCAGATGATGCGGCGATTGATTGACCAGGACGCCGCCGCCTTCCGTTTCCCACTTGCCGCGCCAGGGGTCGGAGCGGTAATAGGCTTTATCGCGCCAACTGAACATGGCCACGGTGGCGAGCACAGGCTTGCCGATCTTGCCGGCCTCGAGGGCTTCTTTCATCCGCTTGACGGGCTCGTAAAGTCGGCGCTGGCTGACCACGCCGAGTTGCACGCCGTTGCGCGCGGCGGCGGACAGCATGTGGTCGCAATCGGCGAGCGTGGCGGCCAGAGGCTTTTCCACCAGCACATGCGCGCCGTGATCCATAGCCATGATTGCGGAGGATGCATGCAGGGGATGCGGTGTGCAGAGGAAGACTGCTTCGGCGCGCGTCTGCCGCAGCGCTTCGGCGAGATCTGTGAAGGCGGCAGCGCCGTACAGTTCATGGAAGGTGCGAGCTCGCGCGAGGTCTCGGTCGATGACCGCGACGAAGTCGGATTGCGGCAGGCTGGCCAGAGCCTGAGCGTGCAGCGAAGCCACCTTGCCGCAGCCCACCAGCGCGGTACGAACACGGCTGCCGCTCACGCGAAATATTTCCGCTTCATGTGGGCCAGGAATTCAAGGGATTCGCGCATTTCCCCCATGCCGTTCATACCGTCTTCTATGCTGACCCAGCCACGGTACCCGTGGGCGGCCAGGATGCTGAAGATGGCGTCGTAATTGTTCAGGCCCTTGCCTGTTACGCCGTGTTGCAGAGTGCCATCCGGCGCGAGCCACCTGTCGCTGGCATGCATGCTGCACACTTCGGCGGCAACGGCCTTCAGCAATTCAACGGGATCGTCACCGGCGACGACGGCGTTCGAAGGATCGTATTGTACGCCGAAGGCGGGGTGGCCGCGGAACTCATCCACCACGCGAAGGAATAGCGGAGCCTTCTGCGCGAACTCCGGGGCCTGCCACTTGCCATCTTTGAAGTGATTTTCGAGGCCGAGTTTCACGCCGTGTTCGAGAGCTACGGGCAGCAGTTGGCGGAATGCCGTGAAGATCCATTCGAAGGCCTGTTCGTCGGCGACTTCGGCGCGGCGTTGTCCGGTGAGTATCCGGCATACGGTGCCCTGGCCGCCCAACCTGCGTGTGACTGCGATCATGGCCGCTTCACGCTCCACTTCTTTCGCGCGAGCGGCGGGGTCGGGCTGTGTGAAATCCGGCGAACAGCAGAACATGGGCATTTCGAAGCCGGCTTGCCGAATGGCATCGCCCACGCGATCCACCTCGCCATTTTCAAAGGAAGGGAAAAAGCCTTCGTACATTTCGAGGCCCTCAGCGGGCAATTGCTTGGCTTCTTCGATCCAATCGAAGACGGACATGGTCTGGGGGATCGAGCCGAGATAGCACTTGGGGAACGCGGAAATTCTCATCGGGAAAGTTTTAGGTCGCGATGGATTTTACCGCGTTCACGGTGTACTCCCGCAACTCGCTGTGCACGGCCGCAAAGGCGGAGCCGTCACTATCCCACGAATATTTCTGCACGCGGATATGAGGCCGGTCGATGTCGATGACGTTCAAAGAATTGCGCTCCCCTTTGTATCGCTTGGAGATTGCGGTGCCGGCCTGGGCGAAGATCAGTTCACCGTTCGGTGTTTCGAAACGATCCGCCACCATGCCGCTGGCACCGATGTGCATATGCCCGGCAAGCAGCACGTCCAGACAGCAACCGAGGCGGGTCAAGGCCTTGTGCCCGCGCTTGACCAGCATGCGGGAGGAGTATTCCTGGGGAAGATCGAAGGGATGGTGGGTCACCAGAACACGCGTGATGCCGGCGGGCAGATGGCAGAGGCGTTGTTCCACTTCGCCCACCTGCGCCAGGTTGATGCTGCCGCCGCGGATGGGCCAGACGCGGGCTGTATCGAGACCCATGACGGCAATTTCCGCATCCTGATAAAAGGGCATCATGTCATCGGTGATGAATTCGCGATAGAGCGAAAGGCCCTGCGTGACGCGGCGGTAGTAGTTGTAGAACGGCAGGTCGTGATTGCCGGGAACCATGATCTTGGGGTCGGGCACCTGGCTCACGAATTTGTGGGCTTCGATGAACTCGGCGCGGGTGGCGTGCTCAACGAAATCGCCGGAGAGCACTGTGAGATCGGGCTTCAGGTTCGCGATGGTGGAGCAGAGCACTTGCGCGAGCGCGGATTCGCTCCAGCCGAAATGAAAATCGGAAAGGTGAACGATGCGCCGCATTCAGCTATGCTTCCGGCGCCTTATTGAGGACGGCGGCAGGAGCGATGACGCGGAGCGCACCGGGTAGAGAGCGGTATTCGAGAGGAGTACGCATGAACTTCACTTCGCCATCGAGCGAGACGCCAAGCTTCTTGCGGCGGGTTTCGACGCGCATGGAGGAGACGGCGAAGGTCTCGAAATCATTCTGCTTCTTGAAGCGTCCGAACAGGAGCGAACCGGCCAGGCGAAGCAAGCCCCAACGGCTTAGTTTGCGCATGACATATACCCACAGCAGACCGCGATCCAGGTGGTCCCGCGAGCCCAGGCGATAGCCCTCCATGCGATGTTCGTTGTTCGCGACCAGGATGTAAGGAGTCTTGCGGCGAATCTCCTGGCCGTTGACGATCAGGCGCAGATTCAGATACGGGTTGCGGCGGAAAACGGAGAAGATGGCGGAGGCGATGGAGAGCCAGCGCAGCTTCCAGCGATGTTCCAACCTTTCGCGAGCGAACCAGTATGTGGGGTAGAGGCCGATGACGGAGTTATTCAGGAAGACGCGCCCGTTGACATCGCCCAGATCGATTGTTGCGACGCGATCGCTCTTGAGCTGACCGATGGCTTCATTGACATTGAGCGAGACGCCAAGATCGCGGGCCAGATGGTTGAGGGTGCCAATGGGGAGGATGGCCATGGGCACGTTCGAGCCGCTAAGGCCGGCAGCCACACCATTTAGCGTTCCATCGCCGCCGCCCGCAATGACGACGGAGGCACCTTGTTCACGGGCGCGCTTCACGGCAGCGGTGATGTCGAAGCCCATGCGGGCGTGTTCTATGTTGAGCTTGACGCCGGCGGAGGTCATCTCCTGCGTGAGCTGATCTTTGCAGGAGGAGCCATCGTCCCAGCCGGAGCGGACGTTGAGAAGAGCGTAGACCGCTTTACCAGGTTCGAAAGGTTCCATGTTGAGTTATGCGCTCTTCCGCTTGGAACGCGACGCTGCCGGAGCAGTCTGCGTTTGAGGCGCTTTGCGCTCCGCGGCTTTCTGGGCTTGGGCCTCTACCAGAGCTTGTTCACGCTGTTTGTAAGGGTCCGCGTAACGCTCCGGTTCGAAAGGGCCGGCCATGTGCTGAATGAGCGTTGCGGCAAGTTGAAGATCTTTGGCACTCAGGCCTTTAGTATCCGCGGGCGCTTCCTGATCGCGGCGTACTTCAGAGAAATAGAACATGGTGTGGGCCACCAGACCCTTGCCGCCGTAGCCAAGCACAAGCACTTGCTCGCGCCCGTGCATGACGATTTGTGCCAGCGCCGCGAAGGAAGTTTCCTTCATTGCCGCGTAAAGAAGCGAGTATGGCTTTTGGGCGCCTGGGTCAGGGACGACATAGTAAGACGTATCGAGGTAGGCGGGATCGATTTCATTCCAGTGTACGAACTCTGTCATTTCGAGATCGCGCGAAGTGCTACGGGCGAGTTTCTTGATCTCGGCAGGATCGTAGACTTTCACTACTTCAGGCGGGGCTTCTTCGGGAGACGGGTCTTCGGGTTCGGGCTGTTCCATTTGGGTTCGTTTTCGCAAATTGCGAAATGAAATGGTCTCGCGCCGGGCAGCCGCCAATAGTCTTACGGCAAACGTCAATAGCCCGAAAGTAAGTTGGCCCTTCCAAACCGCAGTCGCCACGCGTTGTGATAAGCAATTCGCAAGCCACCAGCGATATAGTGCAGGGATGGCAGAGCGGGAAGAAATGCATTACACCTGGGACGCGGTTCCGCTGGAAGTTTTGAGCGAAACAATCTCCCGCAAAATCATCTCGGGCGCGCGCGAGATGGTGGCGCAAGTGTTTATCAAAAAAGGCGGAATTGTACCGTTACATAGCCACGATAATGAGCAGATCACCTACATTCTGGAGGGCGCGCTGGAGTTTCTGATCGACGGCCGCCACACCATCGTGCGCAAGGGTGAGGTGCTGCACATTCCGCCGAACGTGCCGCATCAGGCGGTGGCGCTCGAAGACACGGTGGATCTGGACGTGTTCAGCCCTCCGCGGGCGGATTGGCTCGCGGGCGACGATGCCTACTTGAGGAAATAGAGGCGATGGATCTGGGGCTGAAGGGAAAGGTGGCGCTTGTGGCGGCCGCAAGCAAGGGGCTGGGGCTGGCGTCGGCGCTGGCGCTGGCGGCAGAGGGAGCCCGCGTCGCCATTTGCGCACGCGATGAAGAAATTCTCGCGCAAGCTGCTCACCGGATTCGCGCGGAGACGGGAGCGGAAGTCTTCGCGCAGCCGGTGGACGTGCGGAGCAGCGAACATCTGCGCGCCTTTGTGGGCGCGGTGAATTCGCAGTTCGGGCACATCGATATCTGCATCGCCAACGCTGGTGGGCCGCCTTCGAAACCGTTCCGGGAGACGACGGCGGAGGAGTGGCATGCGGCGGTTGAGGCGAATCTGATGAGCACGGTGGCGCTGGCCCGCGACGTATTGCCCGGCATGTGCGAGCGGCTTTGGGGAAGGTTCCTGACCATTACTTCCGCCGCCGTGAAGCAGCCCATGGAGGGGCTGGTGCTGTCGAACGCGGTTCGGGCGGCGGTGGCGGGCTTGACGAAGACGCTGGCCAACGAATGCGGGCCTTACAACGTTCTGGTCAACAATGTTTGCCCCGGTTTCACCGCCACGGCGCGATTGCAATCGCTAGCGGGCGACCGGCCGGAGGTGAGGGCGAAGTGGCTGAGCCAGATTCCCTTGGGCCGTTTCGGCACTCCTGAAGAGTTCGGCGCGACCGTGGCATTTCTTTGTTCCGAACAGGCCGGCTACATTACGGGCGTAAGTCTGGCGGTGGATGGCGGCCTGGTTCGCGGCCTGCTGTAGCAGCGCGCTATGGAAGCTAGCTCACGCGCGCCGGCGGACGTTTCCTGACCAGCTCTTCGGGAAACACGGCCAGCCCGGCGGGCGGTGGATAGAGCAGGTGCAGCGCTTCCAGGCGTTTGCGCACATAGCGCGAAGGCATTTGGCGAGGCCCAGTTTCGACGTCGATATCGCAGCAGATTCCGTGCAGGTAAAGTGTCGCGGTATCGATGAACGCCTGCTTGGAGTATTCGCGAAGGGCCTTGGAATCTTTGGCGGCCTGGCGTTCGGGAAGCGCCTGTTTCATCTGCCAGCTTCGCTCGTCGATTTCACCGTTCACCTTGGCGGCCAGTTCTTCTTTCACCAACCGAAGGAAGGAGGCGGCGGCATCCTTGGTCCAGCGTTCGGCCATCAGTTCGGCAATGCGGTGGTAAAAGCTGAAGTGGTATTCGGAAACCTCTTCTTCCTTGGTGGCAAAAAACAACGCCACGCGATCTTTCATTTGAAATTTGAATGACGGGATGGAGCCGCCTTCCGCGGGAGCTTCGAAGGTGACATGTACCGGCCCGGTGCCATCGCGCTTTTCAAGAAACGGCACCAGGACGATGGCGAGCGGGGGCAACTCCCACTCCACTAGAGGGGGCAATGCATTGTAGGGGTCTTGCAAGTAATGCCGAAGGTCCTCATCCGCGATGGTCGGCACGGAGAGGTAGCGGACCTTGTCATTCAGGCGGCGGAACTGGTCGCCCTTGGCGCGGAGGAGTTCTTCGGGAAGGAGGGAAACGGACGAGGTGGGCTCAGCGGACATTCAAGCTATGCGATTTTAACAGATGGATGCGCCGCGCCCCCAGCAACGTCTTGATCTCTGCGGGTGAAGCTTCAGGTGACCGGTACGCGGCGCTTTTGGTGGACGAACTACGCCTGCGTTGGCCGGAGACGCGATTTTTTGGCTGCACCGGGCCCCAGCTGCGAGCGGCGCAAGTGGAAACAGTGGTGGCATCGGAGAA
>JBBROT010000036.1:0-15273 GCA_038229155.1 Bryobacterales bacterium
CCTTTCAGCCCTGTACCTAACAGCCGCAGCGTTTCGCCCTCTTCCACCGCCGCAACCGGCTGATTACCGATCGGCGGCTGCCGGAAGATTTGCTGAATCAGAGGGCTTCGCAAGGGCAGCGCATAAACCCGTTGCTGTTTCACCGGCAGCGCAATGGCACGCGGCTTTCTGCTTCGCACCTGCACCACAGAGACTTCGTACAACACCGACCGCCGAAAGTTCACATTCGGCAAAGCGGTCCAGATTTTCGAAATTTCATCCAGCGTTCCGGGCTGCCAAGTGACCTTCACCTGTTCAAACTCACCCAACAGACTGGGGTCCAGAACAGGAGGCTTCGGAAAAGGCTTCTTCTCTTCCACCAGGTCTGCGCCGATGATCGGGAAATCGTGCAGCACCCGCATCGCGTCGCCTAGAATCCACTGCGCTTCAATGTCGGCGTCCGGTCCTGTTTCGGTGGCTCCGAACGCGGTGAAGATGTAGCGCAAATCCAGTGAAAGCGGCGGATGCCCGTAAGCGCCCCGATCTCCCTCGCCTGGAATCTCCTGATTCTTCAGGTGCGGATTTTCGCTCACGTGATAGAGGTAAAGATTCAGACGCCGCCCATTGATGGCATCCACTTTCACATCCGGCGGAGCCAACGTAATTTCGGCCACTTCCGTCATTCGGTCGCGCAAAAGCGCCTTCAAGGTGGAACTTACACCGGCGATGGCCTTATAAGTACTCAAGGAAGACTCTTTTGCCTACCGGCTACTCCGGTCAAGATACGTGCGTGCCAGAGCGAAATCTTCAAAGCCGCCTTTGGCTCGCGGCCGCGCAGCCGGCACGGATGGTTGCGTAGTTCGAATCTCCACTTTGCCGATTTTCACGTGAATGTTCCGGCTCTCTTTCGGGGCATGCTCACGCGCGTGGGGCGCGGCGGCAGGGGACGGTTCCACCGCGACGGCCGATTCCGGTTTCTGCTCTGATTGTTTGGCAGCCTGCGCGGCTGGGGTTGAAATGATCTCAGGAACTGGCGCCGGCGCGAGGGGCGCGAGTTCGATCGGGGCAGGGGACATGCGGCCGGCAGGGTGGATCGGCTGCCTTTCGGATTCGGCAGGATGGGGTGTGAGCATCGGCTGAGGTATCGTTTCGTTGCGCACTACCAAGCCGATGGCAGAGGGCGAAGTTTCGCGGCGGCTTGGCTCAGTGACCACCGTTCGCGGTTCCGGACGCGGTGCCGGTGCTGATCTTTCCTCGCTTGCCGAACGCACTTCCGCGCGGGATTCGTCGGGGGTCACAGGGCTTAAACGTAGAGGCTCCACAGAGCCGGTTGAGGCTTGGCTGCTTGTGCGCGATTCCTGGCGAAATTCTTCCGCGATACCGGCTACAGGGCTAACCGGCAACGGGATTTCTTGAAGCGGCAGAGCGGGACGCATCGCGACCGGTGACGGAATTCCGGCACCTCGCCAGACCACCCCTGCCAGAAAGTTACTCATCGGTGTCCGCCTCCGGCAACCTGGTCGGCAAGCAATTCGATATAGACGTGCCGCTTCCGCCGGTCCAGATTCAAGATCGATTCCTCGTCCCAGTGGTAGTGATACGAGAGCAGATGGATGCCCCGGTAGAAATCGCGTTCCTGATTGCCCAGCTCTTTAAGAAAGTAATCCGTGATGTCGAAGGGCACAATGAATTTTGCCTCGCATTCGGGACAACTCAGATCGAGCAGGACTTCCGCCTGCGGATCCACCTCCGCCATCTTTGCGGGCAGTTGACTGAGAACCGCTTCGGGAAACTCCGCTACTTCCTTGCCATTCGCGATGACGCGCAGAATGCAGCGCCTCAGAACCAAGTGCTGCGCCGAAGCGAGTGAGTTCGCCGCTAAGGTCGCCACCTCTTCCTGATCCTCGCCATTTGGAGGGCGGAACACAACCCGGAACGAAGCCTCGCCTTCCTCCACGCAAGCTTCGTGGATAGAGGTCTCATGCCGGTAGGGAGGCAGCAGCAGTTCCCCGACGCGCAGATCGAGATCCATCTTCTTTGCGCATGCCGGACAATGCAGAATGCAGGCCACCCGATCACCCAACGTGAGACGCCTCAGGTGAAGCAGCAGCGATTCGCGATCGCCCACACTCAACCGGCGAACGGTACCTGCGTCCACCGGTTCGATCGGCCCTAACCGGCTGAGGCACCGTGACAGCAGTTCCGTGACTTTCGCGGCGGGAGAAAGGAACCTTCCCTGATCGAGGAGGAATTCCTCCTCAACCCCGGTCAGAGGCTTCAGCCAGGCGTCGCGATACCACTGCCCATCGACGCCGATGCCTCCGGGGAGCGTGACTGCAACACGGCCCATGTTCGCTTCTTATCCGACTTGCGGTTCAAACTGTGCAGGCTCGGGTTCCTTCACGCTTACATCGCGCATCCAACCCTCATTTTCGAGCTTGATGGATTGCAGCAGCGTGGCATTGCCGTTCGCATCCAGATCGCCCATGGCCTGGAACTCGGAAACCCAGCAGCGGAAGATCTGATAGGAGATCACCTTTTGCCCCGCTTCGTTAAACACGTCGATGGTGATGTCCTTGCGGAAATCCTTGAGTGAAGATTCAAGGAACCCGCCGCGGAAATTCCACACTTTGCTCGCCCAGATTTCAAAATCGGTGTCGTGCGTCACGCCACGTTCCAGCGTGATGGCATCGAACTTCGTCAAGCCGGGTGATTTGTATGGAGTACTGGGGTCGCCGCCTTCGCGATGCTCGACGGAGGCCGTCGTACGCTTGAGGGCGCTCATCTTGCTGATGCCCGCAACGTAAGTGGCGCTGTTGCCGAACTTCAGCCTGAACTTGAAATTCTTATAAGGATCGAACCGCAACGGGGTCTTTGAAAATTGTGGCATGCTGTCCTCAGGTCAGGCGGGCGTCTGGTTGACGAGTTGTTGAATCTGAATAATCACAAACTCCGCCGGCTTCAGTGGTGCGAAGCCGACGAGTATATTCACAATGCCCCGGTTTACTTCGTACGGTGTGTTAATTTCCGCGTCGCATTTCACCAGGTAAGCTTGCTCGGGCGTCTTACCCTGGAAGGCGCCCTGGCGGAATAGTTCGTGCATGAAACTGCCCACATTCATGCGGATTTGCGCCCAGAGAGGCTCATCGTTCGGCTCGAACACCACCCATTTCGTTCCGCGGAATAAGCTCTCTTCCAGAAAGAGGGCCAGCCTCCGGATGGGTACATATTTCCAGTCCGAGGCCTGAACATCGCTCCCGAATAGGGTACGCGCTCCCCAGCTTACATTTCCGTAGACCGGGAAATTTCGCAGACAGTTGATCCCCAAAGGATTCAGCACGCCGTTCTCGCGGTCCGTTAAGTTGTACACCAACTGCGGTACATTCCGGAGTTGCGTATCCACTCCCGCCGGTGCCTTCCATACTCCGCGAGCCACATCGGTGGTGGCCCAGATTCCGGCTATCGTCCCGCTTGGACCGCAGTCGCGGAACCGGCCGCCATTCAGTGCATCGGGAATACGGACGCGCGGAAAATATACGGCGGCGTTCCGGTCGCGCAACGTGTCGTTCTGAGTCATCCACGTTTGCATGCCAGTCACGTCTTTCGCACTCTGCGGGATATCGATGATGAACATTGAGCGGTGCGCCTGGCAGTACGCGGTAGCCTCCGAGAGGATCAGCGAGACATCCCCCAGCGTCAAGCTTAGCGGTGTCCCCGTGGTTGCGGCGGGAATACAAAGAATGTTGAACAGATCGACATTATCGAGCGCGTATAACCCGGTCTTATTCGCCTCCAGACCGCGAATGGCAGCGGAAGTGATCTTTGTGTTGTCCAAGCCACCGGTGAACGTGGCTAACTGATTATTCGCTATCGCGGGAGCGGTCTTCAAGCCGAATTGCGTGGCCAGCACATCCGGGGCCACATTCGTATCGTCAAACGTCAGGATGTCAGCGGGCTTTATTTTTCCCTGTCCGGTAAGGATGTGGAAACGATACTTGCCAGGCGTGCCCCATAGCTCGACCGTAGCGCCAGAGAGTGCCGGATCGGCGGCACGGATAGCGGCTTCCAGATAGGGCCGGACGCCGGGAAAGTCGGTTGGCGGATTCGTCGCGGGCAGAACCAGCTTGCAGGGATTAGCCGCTGCGACGCCATTGATTTTGATTGTGCATGTCGCGTTCGCGGTGGCGATCGGTACCGGTGGGGGATCGGGTAGCGGACCGCCCAGCAGCCCGTTGGCCACCGGCCGGTTGGTGGATGGCCCGGCGGTCAGGTAAACCATCTGCGAACCAGCGTTCACCACGTCAATGGCATAGCTGGCGTCGCCGACAGTCATATTCAGGTTGCGGAACACCTCGCTTCGCAGCGTGTTTCCCGCGGCATCCTGTTCACTAATCGACACGTTGAATTGAGTGGCGGGATCGGTAGTCTGATAATCGATCTGCAGCCTGAGCGCATTTCCCCAGCCTCCGGCGTTATCTAATTGGATATCGCCGATCTTCTGTCCCCCGGTCGCGGTAAAAACGATACCGGCACCGCCACCTGTTCCGTCCTTCACGGGTAGAGAGGCAGGAGCAGCCGTAGCCCCGGCCACGCGGACGGCGTAAGCCTCGCTACCGCCGTTCAGGAAAAACTGTTGGATGGCGTAGCTGGCCTCGCTGGTGGTATCGAGACCGCCAAGCTGCCGCTCAAAATCCGACATGCTCAAAAGGTGGACGGGATAATTGAGCGGGCCGCGGGCGAATGTGTCGATGAAGGCGGCAATGGAAGTAGCCACCCCCGTAATGGTATGCACGCCACTGGCGACTTCCTCGATGTACACGCCAGGATAAGTTACGGTAACCGGCATCGATCCTCCATAGCAGGCCGCATTGGAAGCGGCCGCCAATCAGTTGAAAAAGATTATATACTCGCTTCCGCTTGCTTCACGGCACAGCCGCACAAATTAATGTGAGCGGCACTCGCGAGACGTTTCAGAATTTTTTTTGGGGGGCGCTACCCTTGTATTGCTTGGGTGCCGGTCATCTGCCGCGGGCAAGGTCTCCGGCAAAACAAGAGCCCATCCGCAAGGTGAAGCAGGATATTCTCGATTTAGCGCAATCGCACGTAGGGCAAGGCGATCCGGTTCGGCCTTGAACTCCAGGCATTGCCGGAGCGGCCGTGGGTGCCCGCCGCCTATGTGCCTTTCGCGAAAAACTAATAAGCCCAGCGCCACAGGCAAGCGCCCGCCGTATAGCCCGCGCCAACCGCGGCGAAGAGAACCAGATCGCCCTTTTTCAACCGGCCTTGCGTAATGGCGTCCCGCGTGGCCAACGGAATTGTTCCGGCGGTTGTGTTGCCATAGCGATCGATATTCACCAGCACGCGTTCCATGGGCAGGCCCAGGCGTTCCGCCGTCGCACTGATGATGCGCCGGTTGGCCTGATGCGGAATCATAATAGACACATCGGCGGAGGTGAAGCCATTGCGCGCCAGCAATTCCTCGCACATTTCACTGATTTTCTTGACGGCGAATTTGAAAACCTGCTGCCCGTCCTGCTTCACGTAATGCAAGCGCTGCGCAACGGTTTCGGCGCTGGCGGGCAGGCGGCTGCCCCCGGCGGGCATCTTCAAATAGTCGCCGCCGGAGCCATCGATCTCGCCGATGAAATCGAGAAAACCGACATCTTCCCCTTCCTCAGCCGCTTCGATCAGCATTGCGCCCGCGCCATCGCCGAACAGAATGCAGGTAGAGCGATCCGTGTAGTCGATAATCCGGCTCATGGTATCCGCCCCAATCGCCAATACTTTCTTATGCGTCCCGCAGGCCACCAGGTGCGCTCCCGTAGTAAGGCCATACAGGAAACCGGCGCAGGCGGCGACAAGGTCGAATCCCCAGGCCTTGTTCGCTCCGATCCGGTGCTGCACCAGGCAGGCGGTAGCGGGAAACATCATGTCCGGCGTTACGGTGGAGACAAGAATCGCGTCCAGCTCGGAAGCCGCAATGCCTCGCGAGGCGAGCGCGATCAGGGCCGCTTCCACGGCCAGGTCCGAAGTCGCCATTTCGGGCGGTGCAATATGGCGCTCGGAAATTCCGGTGCGTTCGCGAATCCACTGGTCGTTGGTGGCCACCAATTTTTCCAGATCGGCGTTGGTCAGAATGCCCGGGGGTGTGTAGCATCCCAGCGCGGTAATCTTAGGTCTTTGCAAGCGCATGAATAATAGAGAGTCACCGGACACAGGAGTGCAAGGTGAAGACTTATCTGATCTTACGCCCCCCGCACAGGGCGCGCTCATTGCCGAAACCGTGGAAGAGATTTACGCGCGCGTATTTCACGAACTAAAACCGCGTACACCGCTGCCGGAATTTGCCGTGGAATACCGGCCCTTTGCCAACGTAAACAGCTCCATCAGCATGAAAGGGCGCAACGTTGATGTGAAGCTGTCTGACTTGCTGAAGGGCGCGCCGGCACCGGTGGCCGAATCGCTCGCGCACATTCTGTTGAGTAAGATGCTGCGCGTGCCCACAGCCAGGCCGTATGTGCAGCGCTACCGGCTGTATTTGAATGGCAAAGACGTCCGGAGCCAGATGCATTCGATGCGGCAGGCCCGCGGGCGCAAGCATATTTCCGGTCCGGCGGGCCGCTATTTCAATCTGGCGGAAATATTCAATCGCATCAACACGGACTTTTTCGAGGGGCTACTCGGTCAGCCGGAATTGGGATGGAGTCTGCGTCGAAGCCGCTTCATGCTGGGCCACTTCGACCCTTCGCACAACGCGATAATCATCAGCCGCATTTTCGATGAAAAGACCGTGCCGGCTCTTGCGCTGGAATATGTGATGTTCCATGAGATGCTGCACCTGAAATATCCGGTGGATCACTCCGGCGCGCGCCGGTGCGTGCATACGCGCGAATTCCGCCAGGCGGAGAAATTATTCCCGCGCTTGGCGGAAGCGAAAGAGGCGATTAAAAAGCTAAGCTAAACGGCGAACTTAGGAAACGGACAGAGCGGGCGTCCGCGTGAGCTGCTCCATTTCACGCTGCATGTGGGCGAAGCCTTCCGTGAGGCCTTGAGCGGAAACGCGGACCCGATACAAGCCGCACGCATGAAGAGCCAGGCGGCCCTCCACCATCAGCACCGCGAAAGCGAAGAGGATGCGCGCTTTCAGGATGGATGCGGCTAAATCTTCGCGTGAGCAGGGCGAGGCGACCATAATTTCGCGCAATTGAAACGTGAGACGCGAAAAGTCGGCTGACAGAGAAGCCAGGTATTGGCGGAAAATGCGTCGGCGCTCTGCCCGCATCCGTTTGAGTAGCCGCGGGGAAACACCAGGTTGCGCGGCGATAAAAGCAAAATCTTTATCGGACAGCAGCCTTTCCATGGGCCGGTAGAACTGCAGTCTGTTGGCGTCGGTATTCGCTTTCGGTTGTGTGTCGCAAGACGAATCGCTGGACGTGAACGTTGTCTTTAGCTTCCATCCCGCGACAAGCAGTAGGCAAAGTGTGAGAGTACAGAGCAAAAATAAGATCGGCATCGTCAGGTTCTCCCCAGAACGTAGTGTCCGTGAGAATAACGAATTTTCCGCTGGAACGCAAATGAATAAATGATAAATTCTGGCGCGCTACTTGCGGGCGGTGCCAATAATTATCGAACTTATCGTACTTAATTGCCCTAATAATCGATTTTCATCCTCGGGATTCGAATGGTGGCGCAGCTTGAGCACGCGCGTTTGCCCTTCACGGGTAAGCAGCAGAGGCCAAAGTAGCAGGCAAATGGCCGTGTTCAGGTCTACTGCCAGATTGATCCAGGCTGTGTGCCGCCGCCAGACAACCTGATCCGCGATCAGCCCGGCGGCTTCGCCCAACAAAACGGCACCGAACAGCATCGCGTTGATCAGGACATTCTTGTGGAGTCGTAACGGATAGCGTGAGATAGCCACAAGAATAATCAGAATCAGTAGAGCAAAACCTAAGGTAAGGCAGTGCGCAACGGTTTCCACTAAAGGTAGGATGGATTGCTGTCCTCTGAACAGCTTGCGCCACACACCGAAGCTGAAGATCAGCACCAGGCCAGTGGCCGCCAGTGCACAATACCCGCTCCACCGCCCCAGTACCGCAATCCCAGGGTAATCTAAAAAGATCGAGTCGTAAACTTCCCTCATCATGAACCCGTATATGATCCATTCCGGGACTAGCAGCGCGATATACACCACCTCATACTCATCGCTCTTCAGACCGGTAGCCATCGAAGCCGCGATGAGCGCGATCTGGAAAACCACGAAATAACAAAGAGCTGGATAAACGGAGGCTAAACGGAGAGCAAACAGCCGGAGCAGGCAGCAGAGAGCCGCGAAAGGCAATATTATCGGTACTGAAGCCGACCACGCGGGAGCGACCATACTGTCAATCTAGTATAGTCGCAACCCGCGGCGTAACCACAAAAACAGCTCGATTCCTAGTTCACAAAGGGGCACGGATTGCATTCCGGGATATTAAGAACAAAAGGGCACGGATTGCATTCGGGGATATTCAGAACGGAAACCGGCTTGGGAAACGCCAGCAGTGAGAGGGCGAAAGCGGAAAGCAGCATGAGCGAACGAGTCATTTGTTTTGGGTTCCTTAAAGTGAAGTGTTTTACCGGACGAGGACAAGTGTAAAAACCGATCTCTCTTCCGTGTGGGTTTTAGAAATACTTTTTCATTTGTGGAACGGAGAGACATCGCCCTATATCTAAACGCCAATTACTATATCGTTTACTTTCGATATGCAAGGACGTTCGGGGCTGCCCCGGACGACCGCCCGTAACGATGTATCTTGAACAGTAGTATGAGTCTTGACGTCAGCCCCGCGGGCGAGTTGTGGCGCAGAACTCTTTCTCGAATTCCCACTTTGTTCGGTAGGCTGGTCTACCTTTCATCGCTGCGGAACGGTAATACAGGCACGTACGAACATTTCGGCTTCGCCCAGCGTTTCAGCAGCCGTGAGGCCGACCGTAC
Source organism: Bryobacterales bacterium (assembly GCA_038229155.1). GTDB lineage: Bacteria > Acidobacteriota > Terriglobia > Bryobacterales > Bryobacteraceae > JALYXI01. The sequence continues at coordinate 8,954 of JBBROT010000036.1, forward strand.
GCTGCGGACCAGCCATCTGGATAGCTTCGCCGATTGGCTTTCCTTCAGTATTGAAGAGCAAAAAGCGGACCTGGAGAGTTATCTGGCGGAACTGCCCGAGGATAGCCGCGCCGTTCTGGCTAACTGGCGATTGTTGCCGCCTTTCGCAAATCTGATTCCCGCGCCGGCCAGACAACCCGAACGCGATCTTTTTCTCAGCGATATGCTGCTGGTGCTTGAATTAATGGAGTAAGTTATAACAGTCGAACGGCGATTATAAAGGAGGAGTTGCTTGCTTTCCGGTCTCAAAATGCATGGCAATTCCAGTTACCTGTCCCAAAATATCCGTCTCGGCAAAATTGAGGATGATAGGTCCGCACCCCGACGCGGGATGAGCCAAAACCACGATTTGTTGGTCTACCATGTGGCACCAACCCACGTAACACCCCGTCCTGTGTTCCAGAAAGTAAATCGGCTGCTGATATTGATTCACCCAGCCGGAATTGACGATCTTCTTCTTGGTTTCATCGATCAGTAGAAGGCTCTCCGGGTAAATGATCGGGTACATACGCCAATCGTCGGAACCGACGAAAGCATACCTTAGATGTTTCAATTCCAAACTCCCCAAAAGCGAAATAGACATTTTTCCCCAGCGCTGCACCAGACGGCTCAGCAATTCGGTCTTGCGCAAGTCAATGCCGGACTCGAGGGAAAGGGGCATCTGAAAGTCTCCCCAGGGCGGCGCGGAGAAGCCTATTACATGGGTTTTTCCGATCGAAATCATGGCCGCGTCGGCGGGTTGGTCGGCCAGCTTGACTCCGTACCAATCGAGTACCTCCGTTACGTCCATTCTGTAAATAGTGCAGAGGGAATAAAGGCGATAGATGGAGGGTACAGTTCCTTTGTTTTCAATATCGGAAAGCCTGCTCAGGTTGATAATAAACTCGTCGCTTTTCTTGCTGGATGCAATTAGATTGCTGGCTTCTTCCACGTCGCGGTATTTCAATCCGAGACTCTCACGCTTACGCTTCAGCTTTTGGCCCGGCTCGTTCATGTTATGATCCTTTATTCCGAGATCGGCCCCCGTTCCGTTTAGGCGGTCAGGATACTTTGTTTCTTGGTTTTAAACCCGTAGCGAGTATAGCCGTCCAAGTTCGCTGGAGCAACCGAAATTCGGGAATTTTGTTCCATATACGGAACGTTGTCTTCGCAAATGTGGAAAAAATGAGAATTGTCGTCGGAGTTTCGGGTGCCAGCGGGTCCATCTATGCCATTCGTTTGCTGGAGCGATTGCGCGGAAAGGCGGAAACTCACCTGATTCTGTCCCGCTCTGCTGAAAAGACGCTTTTTCTCGAAACCGGTAAGCTGGCGACGGACCTGAAAGCCCTCGCTTCCTATAGCTATCCCTTTGAGGACATTGCCTCTCCCCTGGCCAGCGGATCTTTTCCGGTGGATTGTATGGCGATAGCGCCTTGTTCCATACACACCATGTCTGCTATCGCCCATGGCATCAGTTCCAACCTGCTGGTTCGCGCGGCCGATGTCTGCCTGAAAGAGCGCCGTAAACTGGTGCTGATGGTTCGCGAGAGTCCTTTCCATCTGGGGCATCTGCGGACAATGACCGCGCTGGCCGAAATGGGTGCCATTATTGCCCCGCCCATCCCGGGATTTTACAATAATCCGGCAACAATTCTCGATTTGGTGGACCATTCGGTTAGCCGCGTGATGGACTTGATGGGGGTTCCCGACGACACAATCGAGCGCTGGAACGGTCCGAATGCCCGGTAAGAAAGCGCTGCGAGTGGGTTTCCAGGGCGAACCCGGTGCATTCAGCGAAGTGGCCGCCCGCCGGTTCTGCGGCGAAGCCATCGATCCCATCCCGTTCACGCGCTTCGAAGAAGTGTTTGCCGCCCTGACCGCCCGCTCCATTGACCGCGCCGCGATCCCCATCGAGAACACGCTCCATGGCTCCGTTCATGAAAATTACGACCATCTGCTGAAGTTCGATCTCCCCATCCTGGCGGAAACCAGCGTTCGCATCGTTCACAATCTGATTGCGAACCCCGGCGTAAAGTTTCGAGACATCCGCCGCGTCTACTCGCACCCGGTGGCGCTGGCGCAATGCCTGGATTTCTTCACCGCGAATCCGCAAGTGGAGCGCGTGCCGTTTTACGACACCGCCGGAAGCGTCAAGATGATCGCGGAGCAGGGGCTTGCCGACGCCGGTGCCATCGCGTCTGCTGTTGCCGCTGAAAATTACGGAGCGCACATCCTGAAGCGCTCCATCGAAGACGATCGCCGCAACTTCACCAGATTTTTCCTGCTCTGCCACCGCGATGAATGGAGCAAGCTGCACAAGAAGCAAGCGGCGGGTGAACCGGCGAAGACTTCCATCGTGTTCGCCATCCGCAATTCGCCGGGAGCGCTCTTCCGTTCTCTCAGCGCGTTTGCGCTACGCGATTTGAGCCTGACGAAGATCGAATCGCGTCCTCTGCGCGGGAAGCCTTGGGAGTACCTGTTCTACCTGGATCTGATTGGGCAGGAGAGCGATACGAACGTGCAAAAAGCGCTGGGGCACCTGAATGAACTGGCCGATTTAGTGCGCGTGTTGGGCACCTACCCGAAGACCTGCTGAGCGCGCCTCAATACGCACAGTCGTCACTGCCTATGGGCGCTCCATCGGGCGGGTCCGCCGGCTTTGAAACGGTGATTCGCTTCGGGTCTTTTTCAAACTCCCGAATCTGATTCGCGGCATACAGGAAATGCGCCTGCCGTCCGTCGTCGGTCTTCGGCCCGGCATCCTGATGCGCTTCCAGGTACTCCCGTAGTTTGACCAGCTTCCAGAACGCAATGGCGCGCGCCTGCTCGCTGGCTTCTTCGTTCGCCGCCAACTGCATCATGCGATACAGCACCACGTTGTCCACCGTCCTGCCAACTTCCGCCGCAAGCGTTCCGCCAGCCCGCCCGCTGTTCCACGTGGCGGCCAATAACTTGTCCAGAACTTCCCCCAGGCCGGGGTTCGCCTGATCGCGAGCATGATATTCCACCAAGCGCGTGGCGCGCTCTGGATGAAGCATCAGCCCGACGGTCATATCGGCCGCTGCCTCAGCCGCCGAGAGCGCATCGAAAGTCACGCCCGTGCGGATATGAAAGTCCTCGCGCGTCCGGGGATATCCATGGGCGCGAGGCGGCAGCAAACGCAACAGCCTCTCCGGAATGGTGAGCGCTTTCGAATCGAGCGTGGTCAAGAGCGCGGCCAGCGCGGCGCGCTGCTCGGCGGGGCTTACAATATTCGTTACGTTCTGGCCATCGCCGCGAAGCGCGTAGGTGTAATCCAGGCCGCCCAACGTTTTCACCGCCGCCTCCGTCTGGTAGCGGTGATGCATATAGACGGGCACCAGTATGTCTTCCATGCTGCTCATCGGCAAACCGAAGCGGACTTTCTTCTCAGAGAACTGATCCAGCGCCTTGGCCCGCAAGGTCATGATGCGGTTCAGTTCCTCCACCGCGTTCGTGCCGCTGTCCCACAGGTGCGAAGCGGGATGCGCGCCGCCGGGAGCGCGCGAATCGAAATCTGTAATGAAGATCAGGCCCTGGTTCGCGGCGTCTTTCACGATCTTGTCTAGCGCCGGTTGCACTGCGGTTCCAGAGACAAAATCCTGATAGCCCCAGGCGATTGCCACCTTGTCCCAATCGCCGATGCCCGTCGCGTAAGCATCCGAAATATCCACCGCGCCATCGGGACCGAGCTTGACCATGGGCGGGGGGTAATCCATCACCGAAGCGCGGTTGTGCGCGCTGGCGATGTAGTTGTGCGAAAGCCCCAGCGTGTGGCCCACTTCATGCGCGGCAAGCTGGCGCGTGCGGGCCAGCACCAGATTCAGCATGCGTGGATCGGTGGGCCTGCCTTCGTCGTAGCTGGCTACCAGGCCTTCGGCGATCAGGTAATCCTGCCGGGAACGCAGCGAACCCAGCGTCACCTGGCCCTTGATGATTTCACCCGTGCGCGGATCGTGCACGCTGGCACCGTAAGACCAGCCGCGCGAAGAACGATGCACCCACTGGATGATGTTGTAGCGCACGTCCATGGGGTCGGCATCGTCGGGCAGCATTTTCACCTGGAACGCGTTGCGGTATCCCGCCGCCTCGAAAGCCTGGTTCCACCAGCCCGCGCCTTCAAGCAGCGCCGAACGGATCGGCTCCGGCGTGCCCGGGTCCAGGTAATAGATGATCGGCTTGACGGGGTCGCTCACCGCGGCCGAAGGATCTTTCTTGCGCAACCGATGCCTGGCGATTACGCGCTTCTGCAGCGGCTCGCTTATGGGGGTCCCGAAATCGAAATAGCTCTGGCCGTTGTAACCCGCACGTGGATCGAACACGCGCGGCGTGTAATCGCTATCGGGTAGAGCGACGAAGGAGTGGTGCTCGCGAACCGTAATGGAGTCCGGGCTCGGCACCACATCGCGCACATAGCGGCCCGGCTGATCTCCGGCGAAGGTGAGCGTGGCTTCCACTTCCGTATTCAACGGGAAGTTCTTCGTGCGCGGCATATATAAGGCGGAGCGCGCGGGGTCCAGACGGAAGGTGCCCTGCTTGGCGCGGGTCAAAGCCTCCGGAACATAGTGCGCATCGCGCAGGTAAAACTGCGTCGCGTCCACCAGTACGCGGCCGTTCTCCTCGGCCTCCACCGTGAATCCATAAATGACCGATTGAGCGAAGGCCTCCTCCACGGAGGCGCGCTCCTTCGGGTTCTGGCTGGTGGCGCGGAAGCCATAATTCGGCTGCACCATCAGAATCTTAGGGCCGCTGCGCTCAAACTTGACGATCCGGCTGCCGCCCAGTTGCCCTCTATCGAGCCCGATATCGTTCGAGCCGATGCCGGCGGGCAGCGAATCGACATAGAGAAATTCGCTCGAAAAGTGCTCGATTTCCAGGTACAGCTTGCCGGCCTTCGAATCGTAATAGAGCGGGAAATAGCCGGCCATTTTCTGCCAGGCCGTGGTTTTCGAGGCGATTGTCTGGCCGAAACCGGCCATCGCGCAGAGCAGGCAAATCAGCAGTCGCATGTCAGGCAAGTGTAGCAATGCCGGACAGCACCTCCGCCGGGCTCGCCGTCCCGGTGCCCTTCTTCATTACGGTGATGGATGCCACGCGATTTCCCAAGGCCGCCGCTTCCGCCGGAGTGGCCCCCGCAACCAGCGCCGCCACCGCTCCCGCCGAAAAGCTATCGCCCGCGCCGCAGATGTCCACGGGATTCTGAATCGGTGTAGCTGAGACGAATTCCTCGCCCGCGGCACTCAGCAGCAGGGCCCCATCCGGCCCATGCGTCACACAAAGCAGCGGCAAATTGGCTTCGTTTCGGAAACTATATATGTTCCTCCCAAACGCAGCCGATTCGTCGCGATTCACCTTCACCATCACATTCCGGAAAAGATGCGGGCGAGAGCGGGAATCCACCCAGATCACCAGGTTCGGCCGCTCCAGAGCCAGCTTCGCCAAGCGTTCCCGAACTCGCTCCGTGACCACGCCACCCGCGGCAGTTTCAGCCTGATCGGAAACGAAGATCGCGTCGAAGCGTGGTGCCAGCCGGTCCAGATGTTCCAGGATGGCTGTTTCCACGGACGCCGGCATTTCGACGGTGCGGATGAAATCCACACGGGGCAGGTCCTCCTGACCGGTATGCCGGTTGATCAGTTTGGTGTAGGTAAATGTCGGGATCTCCGGCGATTCCACCAGCGCGCTTTCGATGCCGCCTTTCGCCAAAGCCTGTTTCAACTCATGCCCGAAGCCGTCCGTTCCCGCCGCGCCCAGCACCGCCACCCGCCCGAAGCCGAGTGCTTTCGCGTTGTTCGCGACCGTTCCACCCGCACCCGGCGTCACCACTGTCTCCACAACAGCCACGCGCGGCAGGCCTGTCTCCCTTGATGGCTCACTCTCCGCGGGATCGTAAGTGCACCAGCGGTCCAGGCAGACATCGCCCAGAATCAGCGCGCTCTTGCCGGGCAGCGCGTCCAGAATTTCGCGGTGCGTCATGCCAGCAGCGCCCTTCGCAGGGCGGGGAAAGTGGCGCGATGATCGCCGCGGATGTACATGCTGCGGCCCCCTTCCGCCACCGTCCGAACCAGGATGGTTTTGTGCGGCCTGAAGTAATAGCCCGGATCGTCTTTCGAAAGCTCTTGATGAATGTCGCCCATGATCGGCACCAGATCGAAAACGGCGGTGGTGAAATTCGCGATCTTGCGGCCTTCCTGGCGAGCCACATTGCGCGCCATGCTGAGCGCCTTCAAGTAAACTTCCGGCCCCATGATGGCGGAGCCGAAGTTGAGCAGCACACCGGCTTC
>JBBROT010000037.1:0-15257 GCA_038229155.1 Bryobacterales bacterium
CTCACGCTCACGTCGTCGAGGGTGAGCGGGAGGGTGGCCGTGTTCGAAAGGCCGGTGGTGTCGCTGAGGCCGGTGCCGTAGAGCGTGATATAGGAGCCGGGCACAATCCCGTTCGCCAGTTGCGAACTGGCGGCGTTCACCACGCCCATGGGGGAGAGGGTGGGCTGGGCGCGGGCAGTATTTTGGAATTGCACGGTGAGCCCGCCGGCTCTGCCTACGAAGACGTTGGTGCCGGGGTTGGGGCCGAGGATGGCGACGGCGGTGGCGATGCCGAATGCGTTGGTGACTGAATCCGCCTGGCTGAGGGAGCCGCCGCCGCGCGTGACGGTAAAGGTGACAGGCAGTTTGTCCACCGGCGCACCGTATTGGTCCGTCACCTGGAAGGCAAGTTCGCCATCGGGAATGACGGTGGAAACAGTGCCGACATTGCTATCGCCGGCCAGCGTGACCGCGTTGTACGCTACATGGTCGCCAACGATGAGAACGTAGGGCAGATGCAAAGCGCCGGGAGCGCCCGCGAAGTTGACTTGTCCGGCATAGGTTCCCGCAGCCAGACGGCTGGCGGGAAGGTTGAGCGTGACTGTGCCGGTCTGGTTGGGCTGCAGCGTGAGCGAGCCGCCGGTGAGGGTGACGGGGGAAGGCGCGGTCGCGGTCAGGTTCAGCGTAGCGGTGCCATTGTTCGTGACCTGCACCGGAACCGGGGCGATGGAGCCGGTTGCCGGCTGCACGCCGAAATACACCGTGGAAGGCGAGAGCGTCACGCCGGCATTCACTGCCGCCGCTACGTCTAGCTTGCCGGAGCCTTGCGCGGTGATGGGGGCGGGGCTTCCCGCGTCAGTAAGTACGTTGGCGACGGTGGTGTTCACCAGGGCGGATTTGATCTGAGCCGGGGTCCATTGCGGGTGCTTCTGCTTTACCAGGGCTGCCGCGCCCGCGGTCATGGGGCTCGAAAAGCTGGTGCCGGAAGCGGCGGTGTAGCCGTTCGGGCTGTATAAATCGCCGGAAGGATCGATGCGTTGCGCGGCCATGTAAACATCCGTGCCGACAGCGGTGAGTTCAGGCTTTACCGCGCCTCCATTGAAGGAAGGGCCGCGCGAGGAGAAGGAGGCGATACGGTCAGGCGTGGATTCGCGAGCCACCAGAAAAGACAAGTCGAGCGTGGCGGTAGCGGACGGATTCGCGGAGGCAAATTGGCGCAGCGTTTGCCCATCCGCCTGCCCGATGATGACTGAGGGAATGGAGGTGCCGGTGAGTCCGCCGGGAACGATCAAAGTGTCGGAAGCGCTGGCGAGTGTGAAGATGACGGCCACCGCGCCGGCCGCTTGGGCGTTCTGCACCTTCGTAACGAAGCGGCAGTTGGAACTGCGGGCCACTATGGCGATAGTGCCGGCCAGCGAGTTAACAGGCAGCGCGTTGCAAGCCTGGGCGTCTCCGGCCGCGGCGGCGTCTTGCAAGGGCGCGGTCAGGGGCGTATCGGGGACGGGCCCATCGCCGAACTCAGCCGAAATGGAAGTGAGTTCCGCCGGAACCCCGCTGCCGTTCACGAAGATGCCGTTCAGGAAGACGTGGGAATTGGTGGAAGCGGCAACGGATATGGCTCCAGGCGCGGTGGAAGGGCTGTTCACGGTGGCAAGCGTGGGAACCTGCTGGCCGGTATCGCCCTCGTTCCCGGCGGAGACCACAATCACCAGACCGTTGCGCACCGCGGTGTCATACGTTTGGGCCAGAAGGTCGCAGGGGACCCCAGGGTCATTGCCGCAGACCGCGCCGGAATCGAGCGCGCCCGAAAACGCGAACGACCCCGAGGAGAGATTCACCACATCCATGCCGTCGTGGAAGGCGTCTTCCACGGCGCGAATCAGGACATCGTCGGTCGCGCCGGGGTTCACTCCGTTGGTGCCGTACACCTTATAGTTGCCCAGGTAGGCTTTGGGCGCGATGCCGGTGATGGTGCCGTTGGGCCCCGTATTCGTATTGCCGGCGGCCACCATGGCGACGGCGGTTCCGTGGCCCACGCGGTCGCGCGGCGAGAAATCGTCTGGGCGCGAATTAGCGGCCGGATTGTCGCCGGTGCCCGCGCCAAGAATGCTGACGTAGGAGCGCGCGACGATCACTTTGTTGTTGGTGAAAGCGCAATCGGTACCGGTGCAGCTGTGGGGCTGAGCGGGCAGCGTAGGGTCGTTGAAACCGGGATGGTTCTGATCGATGCCGGTATCGATGATTCCGATCTTCATTCCCAACCCGGCATTAGGGATACCGCCGAGCGCGGCCCAGGCGGCCGGGGCGTTGATCAGGACAGCGGCGCGATCCAGATGAGGGTGCCGGACACGCAGCGGCACCACGGCCATGACGCCGGGCAGTTGTTTGAGCGCGGCCACCTGATCTGGATCTACCTCCACGAACACCGCATTCAGCAGTGTTTGCACGGCACCGGTGACGGGAACCTTACGGCTCGCCAAATTGGAGCGAAGCGTGGCCTGCGCGTTCAAAATTCCGGTGCGGCGCGCCGTGACGGACGCGAGTTGAATACGCGGCGCGGAAGCGGGCGCGTCTTCCAGCAGCAGGGCATAGCGGGCGGCAAATAAGGGGCAGATAGAGAGCGTGGCAATCGCCAGGACGCGAAGGCGCATAGTGTCTTGGACGGCGTGAGTACACTCGACGGTTACTCGGGAATCCGGCACCGGATGTTAATATGGGCCTTGATGCACACCGGTCCGCGCCTGCAAGCAAGCCCCGTTTCCGATGCAATCACACAGGGAATCCGGGTGGAGGTGATGTCGCGCCACATGCCGGAGCATTCGCCGCAGCATGAAGGACAGTGGGTGTTCGAGTATACTGTCCGGATCACGAACCGCAGCGACGAAACCGTGCAGCTTGTGAGCCGCCACTGGCTGATTACCGACGCGCTGGAGCAATTGCGCGAAGTGCAGGGAATGGGCGTGGTAGGTAAGCAGCCGGTGCTGAAGCCGGGCGAACAATTCCAATATTCTTCCTGGTGCCCTTTACCGACCCCGACCGGCATCATGCATGGCACTTATCGCATGGCGCGTGAGGGCGGGGCCGTTTTCGATGCCGAAATTGCGCCCTTTTCTCTACGGGCCGGTTACACTATTCACTAAAAGCTCACTAATTTAGGCGAAAGCCTGATAATTTAACATTTGGTTTACTGGGGATGCAACTACTTATGCCTCCATTGCGTTCCAAAGCTATGCCTTTCCGTTCGGCCCTTATTTTTTTCCTGGTTTTTACCGCACAATCCGCAATTGTTCCCAATCGGTACATCGTTGAGCTGACCACAGAGCCGGTAGCCGATCATGTTTCCGCCAATGGCTCTCGCGTGAGCCTGGCCAGTGCCGCCGCCGTGACGCACCGCGCGCGCATCCAGCGCGAACAGGCTCAGCTAAAAGTCAGTCTGAACAGCGCCGGTGCTCAGGTTCTGGAGAGCGTCGATACCGTGGCGAACGCGCTGCTGGTGCAGACCTCCGAAGCCAATCCGCAACCCTGGGCCAATCTGCCCAACGTATTACGCGTGACCCCGGTACACACGGTGGAGATGCTGCTGGACCGCGCCGTGGTGGTGAATAAAATTACCGATGCCTGGGCGCAAATCGGCGGCCCCGCGAACGCCGGGCGCGGCATGAAGATCGCGATCCTCGATACCGGGGTAGATGTGGGGCATCCGGGCTTTCAAAACAGTCCTTTGACAACACCCGACGGCTATCCGCTGGTGAATGCCGCCGCCGATCTCGCTTTCACGAACAACAAAGTGATTGTGGCCCGCAGCTATGTTGCGCTGCTGCCTTCGCGCGACCCGGACACTTCCGCGCGAGATCACGTGGGGCATGGGACGGCGCTGGCTATGATTTCCGCGGGCGGAACAGCCGTTGGTCCTTCGGCCACTATTACGGGTGTCGCGTCCGGCGCATGGGTGGGAAGCTATAAGGTTTTTGGCACGCCCGGTTCTAACGACAAAACCACGGACGACGCCATCCTGAAGGCTCTTGACGATGCCGTGAAAGATGGGATGGATGTGGTGAACCTGAGCCTGGGTTCGGACATCGCCGAACGCCTGGGTGACGATGTGGAAGTGCAGGCCGTGGAACGCGCGACTTCGGCCGGCGTGCTGGTGGTGGTGGCGGCGGGGAACAATGGAACTGGCGCGTTCACCGTGGCCAGCCCCGGCACGGCACCCGATGCCATCACCGTGGGCGCGCAGAGGAATGACCGCACCTTCGCGGCGTCCTTGCAGGTGCCCGGCTTGAGTTCGTTCGTGGCCATTCCCGGGGACGGCCCCGCTCCCACCGTGCCGATCACCAGCACGCTTGTGGACATTCAGACGCTGGATGGTTCGGGCCTTGCCTGCAACGCGCTTCCCGCCGGATCGCTTTCGAACCGCATTGCGCTGATCCTAAGAGGCACCTGTACGTTTGAAACGAAGCTGAAGAACGCGGCATCAGCCGGCGCGTCCGCTGCCGTGGTGTATGCGGCGGCTAGCTCGCCCGACCCGATTGCCATGTCGGTGGGGACCGCCACTCTGCCCGCCGAAATGATTTCTAATTCGGACGGTGTGGCTCTGAAACAAGCACTGGCGGCGGGTTCCGCCAGCACCGGCACCGCTATCTTCACGCTGAGCCCGTTCAGTATCGATCCAGGTCGCCTGGCTAACTTCAGCGCCGCTGGACCCAATGTGGACGCTTCCATCAAGCCGGATCTTGTGGCCGTGGGCGAAAACTTCTATGTCGCCGCGCAGAGCTTCGATGTGAATGGCGATATGTACAGCGCCGACGGGTTCCTTCTGGTGGACGGCACAAGCTTTTCGGCACCGACCGTAGCTGGCGCGGCTGCACTGGTGAAAGCGGCGAGGCCTGGTTTAACCGCCGCGCAATACCGTTCGCTGCTCATCAATTCGGCGACGTTGCTAACCGCCGGCACGTTCTCCGTGCAGCAGGCCGGTACGGGATCATTGAACGCGGGAGCGGCGCTGCGTGCCACCGCGGCTATGTATCCCACGTCGTTGAGCTTCGGCGCGGGTGACGGCTTCCCGCGGGGCTCGTTGACGTTGACGGTAAGCAATGTCGGCACGGCTAAGGACACCTTCACGCTGCGCGCCGTCCCCAACGGTAATAGCCCCGTCGCGTCCCTTTCCGCCAGTTCGCTGGTGCTCGGCCCCGGCGCTTCGGGCAACATTACGGTTTCTTTCGGAGCTTCCAATCTTGAGGCCGGTGCTTACGAAGGATCGATTCTGATCGCGGGTGCGAACGGTCAAGTGGAATCGCGCGTTCCGTACTGGTACGGCGTGAAATCGGATACGCCCGTTACCATCACCAACCTCGATTCTCTGACCCACGCCAGCCGCGACACCCGGCAAACGGATGCCATCCTCTTTCGTGTCACCGATGCCGCCGGGCTACCAATCTTGAACGTCACTCCCACGGTCACTGTAACCGCGGGCGGCGGCACCGTGACCAGTCTGAAGTCTTACGATTCCGATTCGCCCGGATTGTTCTCCGTCTCGGTTCGCCTGGGCACAGAGGCCGGCATTAATACCTTCCGCGTGCAGGCGGGAGACATCCCCGCCAACTTCAGCATCATCGGAAACTAATTGCTCACCGCCCGGGGAGGTACAGCGTTTGGGGCAGGGGATCGCCGCCGTTCACGCTGACCTCCACGGCCAGGTCTCCCGCCGGAGCATCAGCCGGCACCACTACGTTGAACTGATAGACCCCCACCAGCCCCGTAATTAACCCAGCGAAAGGAACCTGCGCCACCGTGCCGCCGATTTTAAACTGCACATTCGCCGTCACGCGCGCGGCCGATAAAGCAATTGCTCCGGCGAAGGCTACCGAATTCGGAGTTACGGGTCCGAAACCCGTGCCATAGAAGACAACGGTCTCGCCCGGTTGAGCGGGAGCAGCGGGCACACCGGGAATTTTGCCGCTCGAAATGAAGGTTCCCGAAGCATGTGTGGCGGCTACATATTGCTTCCCGTCGACTTTGAACGATGACGGTGCCAGGATGCCGCCCGCCAGCGGCTTGATATCGATATTGCCGGTTGCGGGGTCGCTCGATTGGCCGTTGTAAGTCACGATGACAGGCTGCCCGCCCGCGGCTAAGCTGGGTGAAATCTGCACGTTCACCTGATTCGGGCTCACGAAATTCACATAGGCGTTCTTGCCGCCTACGGTGACGGTGACGCCATCGAGTTGTGTAGGCGCATTGTTGTTCTTGAAATCGGCGGTGCCCCAACCGCGCGTGGAGCCCGCCAGATTTTGGCCGTAAATTTCAATGTAAGAGCCGGGCGCGGTGGTCATCAAGCCGCCGAATGCGCTGGCGGAAATTACGGCTTGCACTTGAGGCGCGTCCACGCTGTTGAGCTGCGTGACGGAGATAACGGTCACCAGATTGTCGCCGGAGAAATCACTTGCGGCATTGAAATAGGGAAGTTGATCGAATGGCGAGCCCTTATTAATAATAGGAAGGGCACCGATCTTGTCCATCACGGCGAGGCCTGCCGCATTGGCCACGCGCCCGAACACGGTGAAGCCGCCATTCTGGTTATCCAGGTTCGCGCTGTTATCGCCCAGGTTGAAGAACCACTGGTTCGTTGCGCTGTTCGGATCGGTCCCCAGCTTGGCCATGGCGATGGTACCGCGCATGTTCGAAATGCTGAACTCATTTTTCACGGCGGCATCCTGCGGAATGGCGCTGAAATCCTGCTTGAAGCCGCCGCCCTGAATGATGAAATTTTTGACCGAGCGGTGGAAGATGGAATTGTTATACGCGCCTTTATTCATGTAGCTCAAAAAGTTATTCACCGTGGCGGGCGCGCTCGCCGGCAGAAGCTGAACGTCGATATCGCCCGCGTTCGTGTGCATGCGAACCAGTTGCCCGGAGCCTTGCGCGCTCAGCGGCGATGCGAAAATCAAAGTAGAAAGACCGAGTGCCAAACCAAAGCCGAATTTCATAAGAAGAATCCTCAATTTTACCGTGTACCGTCTGAACTCATCGAAACCCAAGAAAACCAACTCCGCGCGCTTGCTGGATAAGGCCGGCATTAGTTATCGACTTATAACGTACGAAGTAGACCCGGAAGACTTGAGTGCTGAGACGGTGGCCGCGAAGATTGGGTTGCCTCCGGAACAGGTATTCAAGACTCTGGTGCTGCGCGGCGACCGCACGGGCAACCTCTTCGCCGTGATTCCCGGAAACACCGAGGCCGATGAGAAAGCCATCGCGCGCCTGAGCGGCAACCGGCGCGTGCAGATGGTGCCGCTCAAAGAAGTGCAGTCGCTGACCGGCTATATCCGCGGCGGCGTGACCGTGTTCGGAGCCGCACGGCCCTTTCCGGTGCTGGTGGATGAGACTGCGGAACTGTTCGATGAGATTTCAGTTTCAGCCGGCGTGCGTGGCGTGCAAATTTTGCTCAACCCCGCCGATTACCTGCGCGCTACGGAAGCTACCGCGGGCGCGATCGCGATTGAGAAAGGCTAAGGCTCACCGCTCGCGAATCTTGATATTCCGGAACATGACGAACGTAAACTGATCGTGCAGTTGCAGCCCGATGGGACCGGATTTCGGCCGCTTGGGGTCGCCAGGCGATTGCGAAACCACTTGGCCGTTTAACGAAACCCGAATCATCTCCGGCCTGCTTTCAATCAGCATGGTGTTCCACTGCGCGGGCTTCTGCGCTCCGAATTTGGCGGCGTCGAAGAGATACACGCTGCCCGTTGGATACTTCTCCGGGCCATCGATAATCTGTATCTCATAGCCGTTGTGCGCGGGGCTTCCCATGCTTACACCATCGGCCGCGGTCGCTTCACCGGTTACGAATTTGCCGCGCGTTGGATCGCGTAGTGAGACGCCGCTATTCATTCCCTGCGGAATCAGGTAATCCAGTTGCAGATCGAAGTTTGTGTACGTGCCCTTGGTATAAAGCCACGCCTGCCGGTACACCCAACTATTGAAAGCCTTGCCATCCACGGGAAAAGGCGTGTCGAAGGGCTTCGCGGCGCTCTTGTGGACACGCTGGCCCAGCAGGCTGCCATCGGGCATCGGGGTCCAAAGGCAATTGCCGTGCGGCTCCCAACCGTTCAGCGTCTTGCCGTCGTAAAGCGGCTTCCATTCCTGCGCGGCGGCCAGGGCCGCGAACATCGCCATGCTAACGAAAAGCTTCATAGAGTGTTGTTCAATTCAACCATTTCATCCAGGTGGTGACCACCAGGGCGTGAGCCACCATGGAGGCGCGAATGCCGCGGCCCGCGCGATAGGCCTCGCCCCAGAACGCGCCGGTCACGGTGGCGAACAGCGCCATGCGCCAATTCGGGAAGCCGCGAAAGCCCAAGTGGCACAGCCCGAAGATCACCGATGCAATGGCCAGCGCGGTCCAGCGATTGCCGGTCAGGCGCATCATCCACTGCAGCAGGATGCCGCGAAACACGAACTCTTCCGATAGCGCTACCACCCAGAAGATGCCTAGAAAGATTCCGAGCGCCTGCCACTCCGGCCCAGGCCGGCCATGAAACGTCACGATGCCCAAAGCCCACCCGAGCGGGATGCCCACAGGCAGGAAGTATAAGAAGTAGCGCAGCCCCACCAAGCACTCCCGCCGCGAAGGAATGAAGCCGAAGCCAAGCCCTGGAAACCGGCGCTGCAGCAACATGACGGAGGCTCCCAGCCGTATTAGCATCAAGTGGCCCAGTACGTCGATATAC
The DNA here is from genome assembly GCA_038229155.1 of Bryobacterales bacterium. Lineage (GTDB taxonomy): Bacteria > Acidobacteriota > Terriglobia > Bryobacterales > Bryobacteraceae > JALYXI01. The sequence goes on from JBBROT010000037.1 coordinate 8,712, forward strand.
ACCTTGTTGTAAGGGGGCAGGTAGATTTGCTTCAAGATTTTTGAAAGGAATACCGCGCCCAGTAGCGTGACGAAGCCAAGGTCCGCCGCCATGGAGACAGGGAAGATCACGAACCAGAAGCTTGCCGCAATTGCGATGCAGAACAGCATCAGAAAGGGCGCTTGATGAAGCTGGCCTGTGGGCTCGGCATAGATCAGGTACGGGATCGTCGCGCTCAGCACTAACAGCGGCGCCAGCACAGACGCGCTAAGCTTGCGAAGCCTTTCGCGAACAGCACTGAAGCCAGGCACAAGATAGAATACGAATTCCACCAGAAAGGCGGCGACCACCGGAATCGCGACTTTGTCCGGAATACCCCGCTGCCGAGCCAGTACAATGCCCGCGCCCGATAAGATAAGCCAGCCAATCAGGCAAGTCAGCCAGAAGCTGCGGAGGCTCGCCTTATCTTGCATCGCTGTCATCGTAGCATCGGGGTCATGCCCGCTTTTCGCAGCGGGGCCGCCGAAAGATCTGGCGCGCTTGGTAGCGCATCGCGAAAGTGAAACACAGGCTTGGCGAAACCAGTTTACTTACCGCCAGACGGTTCTGGTGGAGGAACTGACGGAGCGCGGCACCCGCAATGGCGAGTATCGCGAAACGCGCGACGTGATCTATTCCCCGGTGAAAGAACGGGAAGACGTGGTGGTGGCCGCCCCTCGCTCCACGCTGAAAAATCTGGTTCTCACCGAAGAAGACTTTGCCGACATCCGCAACATTCAACCCTTCGTCTTGGTGGAGGATCTGTTCCCCATCTACGAAACCAAATTCAAAGGCGAGCAGCCCATGGATGGCGAAGATTGCTGGGTATTGCAGGTGAAGCCCAGGCAGATCCTACAGGGCCAGAGGCTGTTCGATGGCCTGCTCTGGGTGCGCAAGCTGGATTATTCCGTGATGCGGTCGGAAGGCCAGGCGGTGCCGCAAATTCGCACTACGAAATCAGAGAATCTGTTCCCGCGTTTCACCACCATCCGGCGCAAAGTGGGCGATTTCTTCTTTCCCATACAAACCTTCGCCGACGATACACTCTTCTTCCGCACGGGACCGCAACGAATCAAGCTCTCCGTGCGGTATGAGAATTACAAGAAATTCGGTACGGATACTACCGTGACATTCAAGTGAGGCGGAACGGCCGCGAACCGCCTCCGCGGTTTACCCGACGGTTACGTTTTCGGCCTGCAGCCCCTTGGGCCCCTGCTTGACCTCAAATTCCACCTGCGCTCCCTCATCCAGGCTGCGGTATCCATTCGATTGAATGGAGGAAAAGTGAACGAACACATCGTCACCGGTGGAGCGTTGAATGAAACCGAAACCCTTTGACGCGTTAAACCACTTCACAACACCTTTTTCTCTCACGAAAACTCTCCTGAAAATCCCCAATGGGGGCAAAATCGTCACGAGTTTGACAGATCGACCCCGTGAAAATCAAGTATGCGTTCTATACTGGGCGATTAGATTCTCATGAAATTCATTTTCGCTTTGGTGGCGTCCGCCATCGCCCTAAGCGCCGCGCCGGAAGTCGCCTTCAAAGAATACAAATTGAAGAACGGGCTGCGCGTGATTCTGTCGGAAGACCATTCCGCGCCCACTTACTCCATAGCCGTCACCTACAACGTGGGTTCGCGTGATGAGAAGGCAGGCCGCACCGGCTTCGCTCACCTGTTCGAACACATGATGTATCAAGGCTCCGAGAACGTCGGCAAGGGCGAGCATTTTTCTCTTATTCAGAATAATGGCGGCGATATGAACGGCACCACCAGCGCCGACCGCACCAATTATTTTGAAATGCTTCCCGCCAACCAGCTTGACTTGGGCCTGTTTGTGGAGGCCGACCGCATGAAGTCGCTGGTCATCAATCAGGCCAACCTGGATAACCAGCGCAATGCCGTTCAGGAAGAGCGCCGCCTGCGCATTGACAATCAGCCATACGGCAGAACGTTCGAAGCCATCGGCAATACCGCATTCGACGATTTCGGCTACAAGCATTCCACCATCGGCTCCATGGAAGATCTGAACGCGGCTACAGTGGACGATGTGCGCGCGTTTTTCAAACGCTACTACGCGCCGAACAATGCCGTGGTGGCGATTGTGGGCGATTTCAAAAGTGAAGAAGCGCTCAAGAAAGTGGAGCAGTATTTCGGATCTATCCCCTCCCAGCCCGCGCCGCCTCAGCCCGATGTTGCCGAGCCCGAACAGCGCGCTGAGCGTCGCAAGACCAGTGAGGACCAGTTTGCCCAGATCCCGCGCGTGGACATTGTATACAAGGTGCCGGCCGGTAATTCGCCGGACATTTACGCGCTCGATCTGATTACTGACGTGATGGGCGCGGGCCAGTCTTCGCGGCTCTACCAGAGCATGGTGAAGGATAAAGAACTAGCGGTTCAATCCGTCTCTTTCCTTCAGTCGCAGCGGGGTACATCGCTACTGCTGTTTGTCGGTCTGGTGCGGCCGGGAAAGGAAATCGGGACGCTGGAAAAATCCATGGAGACAGAAATTGAGCGCCTGCGAACGGAACCGATTTCGGAAGCCGAATTGGCGCGCGTGAAAATGAGGGCCAAGACACTTCACTATGCGAATATTCGCAGCTCTTTGAATCGCGCCATGGAACTGAGCGAGAATGCGGTCTTTTACAACGACCCCGGGCGCATCAACACAGTGGAGCAGATGTATCAGAAGGTAACTCGCGAAGATGTACAGCGTGTCGCAAAAAAATATTTCACGGAAGAGAACCGCACGGTGGTGACCACGCTGCCCCAGGCCGCAAAGGCGGTGGCCAAATGATAGGTCTTCAAAAACTAAGCGCGGCAATTCTCGCGGGCGGCACTCTGCTTTGCGCGCAGACCCCGGCGGGTACGGATAAAGATATTCCGCTCAGCAAGGTGGAACGCAAGAATCGCGCGCCGGTTTCGAAAGAAGTGCTGCAGGTCAAACTGCCGAAGCCGGTGGAAGCGAAACTGGACAACGGTATTTCCGTTCTGGTGCTGGAAGATCACCGCCTGCCCACCGTTTCGGTGCAACTGCTGATTCAAGGCGCGGGCGGCTTGTTCGATCCGGCCGATCGGCCTGGCCTTGCCTCCATCGTGGCCGCCATGATGAAAGAGGGCACCACTACGCTCAGCAGCCGCCAGATCTCCGAGGCGATCGATGGCTTGGGTGCCAGTCTGTTATTTAACGCGGGCTTCGGTACGTCGGACGCGCGGGTGAGCGCCAGCGGCCTGAGTGAAAATTTCGATCAATGGTTCGCTCTGATGATGAGCACTCTCGAGACCGCCAACTTCCCCGATGGCGAACTGCAGAAGCTGAAACAGCGCCAGTTGACGGGCCTGAAGCAGCAGCGCACGCAATCTTCATTCCTGGTACATGAGATGTTTCGCAAAGCGGTTTACGGCAAGTTCCCGGCGTCGATTGTAACTTCAACCCCGGCTTCGCTTCAGGCTATTACATCGGAGGAATTACGCGCCTGGCGCGATCGGCGCTATGTGCCGCAAAATTCCATCCTCGCCATCGCCGGCGATGTAAACGCGAAAACACTCATCCCCAAGCTCAATCGCATGACCGCGGAATGGAAGAAGAGCGATTACCGCGCCGTTATGCCCGATACGCCCAAGGCCGCTGAAGGCCGCAAGGTTTTTCTGGTGGACCGGCCCAATTCGGTGCAGACCAACCTGATGATGGGCAACTTGGCCATCGACCGGGCCAGCCCCGATTATGCCGCTCTCACTGTGATGAATCGCGTGCTGGGCGGTGGTGCCGCAAGTCGGCTCTTTACGAATCTGCGCGAGGAAAAATCGTACACCTATGGCGCGTATAGCGGGTTCGAGGCTTCGGAGCTGGTCGGTCCCTGGCTGGCCAACTCGGAAGTTCGCACCGCCGTGACCGAGGGTGCCATGACGGAGTTTTTGAAAGAGCTGAACCGCATCCGCGATGAGAAAGTGCCAGCCGCCGAATTGGAACAGGCGCAGCATTCCATCGTGTCGAAGTTCGCGCTTTCGCTGGAGCAGCCGAGTGAAGTGCTCTCGTACGCTACTACGCGCAAGCGCTTCTCACTGCCCGATAACTATTGGGAAACGTACCCGGCGCGCATCGCCGCCGTGACGCCTGATGACATTGAGCGGGTCGCCAAGAAATACATCGTTCCGGCGAACATGCAAATCGTCGCCGTCGGGGACGCGAGCAAGATCAAAGCCGTCATGGAGAAGTACGGCACCGTCTCCGTGTACAACGCCGATGGATCGCCCGTGGCTCAATAGACGCCAGGCCATGCTGCTGGCTGCATTCGCGCTCGCCGCTTGCGGGCGCAAGAAAGCCAAGGTTTCGCCGCGCCCCTCCACCGCGCGCCAACGTCCCCGCGCGCCGGCTGCTCCGCCTCCGAAGATCGGCTCCGTCGAGACCGGCGTCGCCAGTTGGTATGGCGTTCCCTATCACGGCAGGCAAGCCGCCAACGGTGAAATTTACGATATGGAAAAACTCACCGCGGCCCATCGCACGCTGCCGTTCAACACCTGGGTGCGCGTGGAAAATGCGGTGAATGGAAAATCGGTAAACGTTCGCATCACCGATCGCGGGCCCTTCGTGGGAGACCGCATCATCGACCTCTCTCATGCCGCGGCGCGCTCCATTGAAATGATCGGGCCGGGTGTGGCAAACGTGCGCGTGGTGATCATCGAAAATCCTGATGTCCCGGAACCAGCCGTGTTCGCCGTGCAGGTGGGTTTGTTCCGGAACCGCGAGAATGCCGAGCGCCTCCGCGACAAGCTGATCGGTCTTTATGGTTCGGCGAAACTGGTGGAACGCGAAGGCGCGAGCCCTTTGTATCGCGTGCTCGCCGGCACCCTCAGCACACCCGAAGAAGCCGAAGCATTAGCCGTGCGTATTCGAGGGGATATCTCCGTTCCTGAAGCCTATGTCGTACGTCTCGATCCGCAGGTGAATTAGACTCAAGCAGTCGAAATGCATCTTGGTACCGTTGACCCTCCGCATGGCTTTGTGGGGCGTTCGCCGCAGATCGAAGCGATCCGGCGGCAAATTGAGAGAATCGGAAACTCGCGCAGTCCTGTGCTGCTGCTGGGTGAGAGCGGCACGGGCAAAGAAGTAATTGCGCGGTCGCTGCACAACCAGAGCCCGCGAGGTGCGTTTGTGCCCATCGATTGCGGCTCGCTGGTGGGTCCGCTCATGGAAAGCGAACTCTTCGGCCATGTGAAAGGCGCGTTTACCGGTGCATCCGAAAACAAACGTGGGCTGATTGAAATGGCCAACGGCGGTACCGCCTTCTTCGATGAAATTGGCGATCTGCCCCTGGAGTTGCAGGTCAAACTGCTTCGCCTTTTGCAGGAGCGCGAATATAGGCCCGTCGGCTCCGTGCATCGGCAAAAGGTGGAAATCCGCGTCATCGCCGCCACCCACCGCGATTTAGCGCGCGAGGTGGAGCGCGGCAATTTTCGGCAGGATTTGCTCTACCGCCTGAAAGTGATCACCATGCGCATTCCGCCATTGCGCGAACGCAAGGAAGATATTCCCCTGCTGGCGGAGCGATTCTTACGGCGCACCAGCAACGCGGAACTCACCCAGGAAGTGGCTGAGGCGCTGATGCTGCACGATTGGCCCGGCAATGTGCGCGAACTGCAGAACTGCATGGATTGCCTGGGCGCGATGGACAACGGCGATCCGCTCTCGCTGGCGGATCTTCCCTCCGCCGTACAATTCGCTTGCCGCGCCTCCGAGCCTTCGCCCACTCCAATGATGTTTGAGTTGACCAAACTCGCGGAAAATGTAGGCGGACGGCGGCCCGTGATTCCGCTTCACGAAATGGAGCGTCAAGCCATTATCGATGCCATCGAGCAGACGCGCGGCGATCGCGGCGTGGCAGCCGTGCTCCTCGGAATCGGCCGCACCACGCTTTATCGCAAGTTGAAAGCTTATAATCTCGAAGTTGAACCTAGCGCTCGATGCCACCTACAGCTTAGGGAGTGAACTCTCCGGCGTGGGAGTTTACTCCCGTGAACTGCTGCGAACTCTGGCAGCGGCAAACCCGGAGCAACTCTTCCGCTGGCACTACCGGCCGCATCGCTTCCTGAAAGCCCTTCGCGAACCGAAACCGGCGAATGTCAGACGAGGCATTCTTTGGGACACGCTCGGCCTCAGACGCGGTTTGTTTCACGGTTTGAACCAGCGCCTGCCGCAGCGCCGTTATCCCCTGCAAATCGCCACCTTCCACGATCTTTTCGTGCTCACCGGCCAATACAGCACCACGGAATTCCGGAACCGTTTCGCCGCCCAGGCCCGTCAAGCCGCCAATCAGGCCGACCTGATCATCGCGGTTTCCCACTTCACCGCCGGACAGGTGCATGCTCTGCTCGGCGTCGAAAGGAGCCGCATTCGTGTGGTTCATCACGGCATCATCCCCCGCGAGATTCCGCAACTGGCACGGGAGAAAATCGTGCTTTGCGTGGGTGCCATCCAAACCAGGAAAAACACCGGCAGGCTGCTGGAAGCTTTTCGCGCGATGCCTTC
>JBBROT010000038.1:0-15075 GCA_038229155.1 Bryobacterales bacterium
ATAACCGCGATCGAAATAAGACGTTCTTCTTTTTCTCGCAAGAGTTCCGGCGCGTGATCACGTATGGCACCATCACGGGCACCACGCCAACCGCCGCTCAGAAGCTGGGGCAGTTCGCAACACCCGTATGCGTGTCCTTCTCCGCCGACGGTACGCAGTGTCTGGGAACAGGAACACAAATCGCGAACATCAACCCGGTGGCCCAGGCCTATATAAAAGACCTGTTCGCCAAAGCTCCCGATGGCGCGCCGTTCGGATCCGCCTCCGGTGAAGGCACGCTGGTGAACGCTCTGCGCAACCAGGCCTATGCGCGCCAGGAACTGATCAAGGTGGATCACAACTTCGGCCAGAGGCTCTTGCTTTCCGGGCGCTACACGCAGGATTCGATTCCGACCATTGAACCAACCGGACTCTTCACTACGGGTGTAGTGCTGCCGGGCGTTGCGACCACAACGACCAATTCGCCGGGCAAGAGTGTGGTGGTGCGGGCGACTTCTTCCTTTACACCCACACTGGTGAATGAAGGCGGCTATGCCTGGAGCTATGGTGCAATCATCAGCCGCGTGGCAGGTTCCATCAGCACTAGCGCATCACCCGATGTGAAGGTGACGCTTCCCTACCCCTCCACCATTGCGCGAATTCCCGGGCTTACGTTCACCAACGGCTCCAGCATCGCGGGCTTCGGGCCTTACGACGATTTCAACCGCAATCACCAGGTCTTCGACAGTATGACCTGGGTGAAGGGCCGCCACACACTGAAGTTCGGCGGCATCTATTATCACTACAACAAGACGGAGAACGCGGGCAATGGCAATCAGGGCACGTTCGCCTTTTCCGGCGAGGGCACCAGCGTGCGCCCAGCCGGCACCAGCGCGTTCGATCAGGCAGTCGCGAATTTTCTGCTGGGCCGCGTTTCTTCGTTTTCGCAAAACCAGTTGGATCTGACGCCTTCCATCAAATCGAATTCGTTCGAGTTTTACGGGCAGGATCAATACCGCTTGCGCCCCAACCTGACGGTTAGCTACGGGCTTCGATATTCCCTGTTTTACGCCCCCTTCGACGACAACAAGTACCTGACTAATTTCGATCCCAAGCTGTACGATCCGGCGAAGGCTCCGCAAGTGAACGCGGCGGGCAACATCGTGCCGAACACGGGCGATCCGTACAACGGTTTGATTGTGAACAGCCAGAATGCTGCGTTCGGGCACGTCTCCCCGTTCGGGAGCAAGGTTTCGAATTTCGGCAAGAACAACCTGGCACCGCGGGTCGGTATTGCCTGGGACCCACGCGGCGATGGCAGAATGTCCATCCGCGTGGGCTACGGAATTTTCTACGATACGGCGCTCTACGGAATTTACGAGCAGAACATCTTCAACAATCCGCCCTTCAACAACTCGGTCATCATTCCGAACACGCAGTTCGCGAACCCCGCCGCCGGGACGCCGAGTATCAGCGCCTCGCCGCGAGCGATTCGCGGAACACCTTACCAACTCAACACGCCGTATTCGCAACAGTTCAGCTTCGATGTGCAGCGGCAATTCGGCCGCGGTCTGGTGGTTGACGCGGGCTACTACGGGCAGAAGGGCACTCATCTGTTGGGTATTCGCGATATCAACCAGGTCCCGCTCGGGCTGGCTTATAGTTCCGGCGTGATTCCTGCCAACACTTATGTAACTGCCGCCACCACACCGCGTTTAAATGCCCTGCGCCCTTACCTGGGTTATAACGCCATCAACGTTCTGGAGACGAATTACAACTCCACTTACAGTTCGCTGCAGGTAAATGTGGAAAAGCGCTTCACCGGGAACACTTCCTTCGGCCTCGCTTATACGTGGTCGAAGGGCATGGGCGATACGCAGAGCGATCGCAGCAACGCGGCGCAGAACAGCTATAACGTCGCCGCTGAGCGCGGCCGATTAGCGATTGACCGCACCCATGTGGCGACGGCAAACTTCGTGATCGATATCCCTGTGTTTAAGGAACAGAAAGGTCTGCTGGGGCATACGCTGGGCGGCTGGGAAGTATCCGGAATCGCCACCTTCCAGAGCGGATTGCCTTTGACGGCCACTTCCGGTCTGGGCAACGACCCCGGTGGATTGGGCTTTCTGGGCGCGAGTGCAGCCGGCCCGCGGCCCGATCAGGCCTGCAACCCGAACAGCAGCGCCGGCGCGCCTCGCCAGTTGACCAAGTGGTTCGATACCTCGTGCTTCAATGAAGTGCCGCTGGGCCAGATCCGCCCGGGGAACGCGGGCCGCGGCACCATTCGCGCTCCTGGCCTCCAACGCTGGGATACTTCAGTGTTCAAGAACTTCAAGCTGCCCCTCACGGAGCAGACCAGATTGCAGTTGCGCGGTGAGGCGTTCAACGTCTTCAACCACGCCAACTACAACACGGTGAACACTTCGCTCGGAAGCGCTCTCTTCGGGCGCGTAACGGCCACTCGCGATCCACGAATCGTTCAGATTGCGCTGAAGCTTTACTTCTAACCGTTCGCCTTGTACCACTCGAGCGTCAGGCGCAGTCCCTGTTCAAAGCTGTACACGGGGCTGTGCCCCAGATCGGCTTGCGCCGATGCGGTATCGGCTTGCGAATCGCGCACATCGCCTTCGCGCGAAGGTCCGTACAGCGGCTGAATCTGCCGCCCTTCGAACTGTTGCAGCAAGGCCCACGCCTGGTTCAGCGTGATGCGGCCGCCATTGCCCGCGTTATAAACCTTGCCCGAAACTCCCGGCGCTTTCGCGGCTTTTAGATTCAAGGCACCCACGTCTTCCACATACGTGAAATCGCGCGATTGCTCCCCGTCGCCATAGATCATGGGCGCGGTGCCATTCAGGATGTGTTTGATGAAGAGCGAGAGCACACCGGAATACATGCTGGCCGGGTCCTGCCGCGGGCCGTACACGTTGAAGTAGCGCAGGCTCACGGTCTCAAGACCGAAGCAGCCTGAGAACACCTGCGCGTAATATTCGCCCGTCAGTTTTTGTAGAGCATAGGGAGACTTGGGCCTGGGCGTCATGGTCTCCGTCTTGGGCAGCACCAGGGTGTCGCCATACGCCGAAGACGACGCCGCATACACCAGGCGCCGCACCTTTGCCTCGCCCGCCGCCCGCAGCACATTGAACGTGCCGTTGATGTTCACATCGTGCGATGGCACGGGGTCTTTGATGGAGCGCGGCACGGAAGGAATGGCGGCTTCATGAAAGACCACGTCGGCGTCTCGCATCAGCGGGGCGATCTCCTCATAGTTCCGGATATCGGCGCGATGCAGAACTACGCGCGCGCCCAGAACTTCCGCGATATTCGATTCGTGACCGCTCAACAGGTTGTCGATCACCACAACCTGTGAGGCACCTTCGCGCAACAGGCCGCGAACCAGCGCGGACCCGATAAAGCCGGCACCGCCGGTGACGACATATTTACTCATTCAGGTTTACTCATGCTGTTGAAGGTAGTGGAGGGATCGGCGGGCAATCTCACCAGCCCCGGGCGAAAAATCGAACGCCTCGAGCGATACCCAGCCCTGGTAATTCACTTCAGTCAATTTCCGCAGCAGCGCGCGAAAGTCATATGACCCCGTGCCGGGGTAGCGGCCATCCATCTCCTGCACATGAACATGGCGAATGATGGGCAGATAGCGATCGATCAGGTCCAGGTGGGGCTCCGTTTCGCTTTCGGTGTTGTGAACATCGAACATGGTCTGTACAGCGGGATGATCCACTTCCGCCACCACGGCGGCGGCTTCGGCCAAGGTGTTTACGATATCGGATTGGGATTTTCCGAGAGCTTCCACCAGCAGGGTAACCCCGCGGTCGGCGGCTTGGGGAGCGGATGCGCGAAAGCCTTCGACGAAGTGCCGCAAAGCCTGGGCGGGAGTCAGGCCGCCGATGGACGAGCGCTGCTTGGGGGAACCGAAGACCAGCACGCCTCCTTCGCCGAGGTCGGCCGAAAGATCGATCAGTTCGCTTATGTACTGCCAGCTTCTGGCGCGTAGCGCGGCGTCCGGCGTGGTGAGGTGGTAGCCCGCGCCGCTGACCATCAACCAGTGCAGGCCGGCAAATTTGAGGCCCTCGCCCTGCATGACGCGCCGGTATTCCGCCCGTTGCGCAGCACTGATTTGCAAGGGCTCCTGAGCCAGGGTGAAAGGTGCCAGTTCGATCCCCTGATAGCCAGCCTGCCGCAACGTGGCGCACTGCTCGGCGAAGGGTGTTTCGCCGAACGCTTCGTTACACATCGCGTGGCGGTAAGTGGGTGACATGGGATTTTTCAGTCTAATATACTCAAGCCCAGGGACACGAACCGATTGGGAAACATAACGGCGCTACTCCTGCAGGCGGACGATTTAGGAACCAAGGCGCAGAAGTACACGCCGGGTTCGGAAAGCGGATTGTTGCGGGTGGCGATTTTACTGTTCATCGTTTTATTGGCAATTGCGGCGGTGATGGCGATCAGGATGATTGTGAAAGGGGCGGCTCGCGCATCCGGCTCTAAAAAGGGAGATTCAAAATGAATGGCAAGTTGATTCTGTCCGGCCTTTTGGCCGTGAGCGCGGTCTATGGTCAGGCACAAACCCCCACGCCCGCCCCGGACCCGGCTGTAAAACTGCAGGCGGAGATCGATCAGTCAAGGAAGACCCTGCGCGATTGGCCCAATATCGCCCGTTACGAAAAGGAAAACACCTCCGTGCCGCCCGTGGCCGATGATGAGAATCGCGTGGTCTTCATGGGCGATTCCATCACCGACGGCTGGAATAAAAAGGAAGGCCGGTTCTTTCCAGGCAAGCCTTACTATGACCGCGGCATCAGCGGGCAAACCACGCCGCAGATGCTGATTCGTTTCCGTCCCGACGTGATTGCGCTCAAGCCAAAGGTGGTGGTGATTCTGGCCGGCACCAATGACCTGGCGGGCAACACGGGCCCCATCGCTGTGCAGGCGACGGAAGATAATCTGCAATCGATGGCTGAACTCGCGAAGGCCAACGGCATCCAGGTGGTGCTTTCGAGCGTGATGCCGGTTTGCGATTACATCAGGCCCCAGACCGCGCGCCGGCCTCCCGAGAAGATCATCGAGATCAACCGCTGGATGAAAGCCTACGCGGAGAAAAATGGGTTCGTTTTTCTGGATTACTACTCCGCGATGCTCGACGACAAGGACATGTTGAAGCAGGAACTGACTGGCGACGGCCTGCACCCGAACGATGCCGGCTATGCCGTAATGGCACCGTTAGCGCAAAAAGCCATCGATGAGGCGCTGAAGGCGCGCTAACGGAACTAGCTGGTGTGATCGAGGATGATCTTCCACCCCGTGGGTTCGTGTTCGAAAACAAGCGAAAAGATACCCTTCGATTCGCCCCCGCCGGCGGGTGTCCGCTCCAGGTGAAAACGTCCCGTCACCACCGCATGCTTCTTGCCGAGGAGCTTGACTTCAACTTCCGTGAATTCCAGCATACCCATGGACTCGCCGGTGGAATATCTTTTCTTGTATCGTTCCAGCACGCCGGTATAGCCTTTCGTGACGCTCGTCCCCATGAAGGTAGTCTCGGGAGAATTGTTGTAGCCTTGCATAAACCCCTCGATTTCGTGCCGGTTCCAGGCCGCTTGTTGATCGGCCAGCACCTTGCGGATGGCACCGGAAGGGTCCCCGGCGAGGAGCGCGCAAGCAAAGAAAAGAGTGAGGGCGAATCTCGGCATGTTGCGTAATTGTCGCATCTGCTACGATGAAGTTTGTCAGGTTCCGGGCTCCGTGCAATAGGCGGTCGCGAACCCCGCCAGGTCCGGAAGGAAGCAACGGTAGTGATTCAGCCTGTGTGCCGCGGATTACCCGGGGCTTGGCATATTCTCCCCTCTTTTTGAGCATGTACCGGCCCCCCACATGTACCAGGTAATCGCAAGAAAATACCGGCCTCAGACCTTTGCCGACGTGGTGAATCAGGACCACGTCAAGACCACGCTGCGCAACGCGATTCTGCAGAACCGCATCGCTCATGGCTATATTTTTTCGGGCCAGCGAGGGACCGGCAAAACAACTCTGGCGCGCATCATGGCGCGTTGTTTGAACTGCATCGACGGCCCCACGGAGACGCCCTGCGGCGTGTGCGCAAGCTGCCTGGAAATTCAGGGCGGCGGCGCGGTGGACGTGATCGAGATCGATGCCGCATCGAACCGTGGCATTAACGAAATGCGCGAATTGCGCGAAAACGTGCGCTACCGTCCCGCTCGCGATCGCTACAAAATCTTCATCGTCGATGAGGCGCATCAGATCACGAACGAAGCCTTCAACGCGCTGCTGAAAACGATAGAAGAGCCGCCCGCGTGGGTAGTATTCATCCTTTGCACCACGGAAGCCCACAAGATTCCCGCGACCATCGCCTCGCGCTGCCAGCATTTCAATTTTCGCTCGGTCGATTTCGAAAACCTGATCGAGCGGATGCGCTGGATCTGCGGCGAAGAGGGCATTACCGCCGATGACGAAGTGCTTGCCGTGATCGCGCAAGCCGGCGAAGGCAGTGTGCGCGATTCGCTCAGCGCGCTCGATCAAGCCATTGCCTGCTGCGGCAACACTCTCAACACGGCGGAGGTGCGAGCGCTGCTGGGCGCATTCTCTTTGACGGCCATGGAACAGGTGACCGAAAGCCTGCAACAAAAGGCTGGCGCGAACATGCTCGGGCTGGTGGATGAACTCGAGCGCAACGGCCAAAATCTGCAGCATTTCAGCCGCGAACTTTCGCGCTTCCTGCGCAATTTGCTGGTGGCGAAGATAGCGGGCAATTCAGGAAGCGACTCGCGCTTGATTGCTGCGTCTCCTTCGGAACGGGCGCAAATGCGCAAGATTGCGGCTGAGTTTTCAGAAGAAGATCTAACCCGCTATCTGCAGCTTTCACTCGACCTGTTTCGCGAATTGCAATTTTCCTTGCAACCGCGGTTTCATCTGGAGATCGGGCTGTTAAAGATGGTGCAAGCCGGGCGTCTGACGGGGATCGAAGAAGCCATTGCGGGGCTGGGCGTTCCTCTCCCGCAATCCGCTCCGGCACCTCGTCTGAAAGAACCCGCAGCCCCGCCCCCGGCCCCGTCGGGACCTTCGCCTTTCGAATTAGACCGCATGAAAAAGGCTGCTGCGGCAGCACCGCAACCCCCATCGCAACCGGCACCGCCACCCACTGCTCCGCCCCGTTCCGCTCCCGCCGATCTCGATTGGCGCCAAACGCTTCACACCGCGCTCACTGAAACCGGCATGGCATTCACGGCGGACGGCGTGGAGCATTCGGAATTTTCGTTTCAAGATGGCGAACTGCGCATCCTGGCACCCAAAGAATTCAAGCTGTCCATGAAGCAGGAAGACTTGCAGAAAGCCATTCAGCATGCCGGCCTCGCGGTACCCAGAATCAAGATTGCCTTCGGTGAAGTGAGCGCCGCGCCGGAAATTCAGAAGGTCAAATCATCGGAAGATGAAGTCACGCGCGATGCTCTGGCCAATCCGGAAGTGCAGCGCTTCCGTGAGTTGTTCGGCGGCGAAGTCCGAACCGTTCGGAATTTAAAGGAGTAATGAATTGAAACTGCCCGGAAATATGCAGAACATGATGAAGCAGGCGCAGCAGATGCAGGAGCGCTTGCAGGCGGAGGTGGCGCTGATCCGCGTCGAAGCGTCCGCTGGCGGGGGCATGGTGACGGTCAAAATGGACGGTCAAAAAAATGTCCTGGCGGTCAAGATCGATCCCGAAGCGGTATCCGATGTCGAGATGCTGCAGGACATGGTCACGGCCGCGTTCAATGAGGCCGCAAAGAAAGTAGACGACGAGAGCAAGCAGAAGATGGGCGGAATGTTGGGCGGCATGGGCCTGCCCCCGGGTATGTTCTAACCTGTGGCTGATTTTGCTGAACCGCTGGCGCGGTTGATTACAGAGTTCAAGCGGCTACCCGGCATCGGCCAAAAATCGGCGCAACGGATCGCCTTCCATGTGCTGCGCATCAGCCGTGACGACGCGGCGTTTCTCTCCCAGGCCATCCTCGACGTCAAAGACAAGCTGGGCCTCTGTGAAATCTGCAATAACATCAGCGACGGCTCGCACTGCCAGTTCTGTCGCGATCCGGATCGCGACCAGCGGACCATCTGCGTGGTGGAGGAGCCGCCCAATGTCGTCGGCGTCGAAAGCACGCGGCAGTTCAACGGCCTCTATCATGTGCTGCACGGGGCGCTCTCTCCGCTGCGCGGCATCGGTCCGGAACAACTGCGCATCAAGAGTCTGGTACAGCGCATCGGAACCGGCGCGGTGGAAGAAGTGATCGTCGCCACCAATCCAAACGTCGAAGGCGAGGCCACCGCGGTCTACATCTCGAAGCTGCTGAAGCCGCTCGGCATCCGCGTGACGCGCATCGGCATGGGCATCCCAGTGGGCAGCGACCTGGAGTATGCCGATGAAGTCACCATGTGGAAGGCCCTTGAAGGCCGGCGCGAAATTTAGCGTTAAGGTTTAGCCGGCAACGCGGCGGGCACCGGCTTCACCAGGCACACCGTCTTCCCGTCATCCACAATTCCGTAGACACGAATGGCGGTTACATCGGCGGCGCCGCGCACGTACATGCGCCAGCCCACGTGAGAGTCGGAGACCTCCGTGTGTACCGTGTGCACATCGGGACGCAACAGGCTGGAAACTCCCGCACCGTTGATTGCCATTTCGCCGGTTACAGCGCCGGTTACAGCAGTGATGCCTTCCACCGGACGCATGCTCTGGTGGTCCCAAGCCCAACCGGATAACTGCCATCCGGGAAAATCGGGGTCGGCCACGCGGCGGCTAACATCCAGCGCACCAAAGCACCGGTTTGCAGGGGCTACGGTGAATGTCGCGGCAAGCTTCCGGCCCAGCCGAAGGTAGCGCGGGTCCACATAGAATGCCGCCGGAATTGCGCGCAACAACGGCCGCTCCTGAAACACTTGGCGCGCATCGACTATCAGATTGTTATAAATTTCCGCATCGTCTTTCACGTCGGCATAGATGGGCAGTGCACCCGCATTCACACGCTCCGCTTCCTGTTCCGAAGCGTCCAGCGCGGGGCTGAAAGCAGTTAGGGTCGTCATGGTGAGCAGCAAGATCGCGCATGAGGCCATCAGCGCGGTGCGCAGCCGATGCCGCATCGCGTTATCCAATCCGTAAAGCGCCAGACACAACCAGAACAGCAGCACGGAAGATTGGTAGCGGCTCTGCGTCGCCTGCTGCAAGCCAAGGTTGATGCGGCCGAGCGCGGTCAGCAGCCCGGTGCCCAGGCAGAACATGCAAAGCGTCAGCATGAAGAGGCTGAACGTGCGCGACGCGGGCCGCACAAATTCCCTGGCATAACAAACAGCGGCAGTAACAATCGCGAGCGCGGCCAAAACCTTCCGCACGGTTTCATTCACGCTGGTCCAGGGGTTGCCCAAATAGATCAGCAGATACTCCGTCACCACACCGGGGTGCCGGATGGATTCCATCGGCGAGGCGGCCTCTGGCGGGCTATGAAAGCCGGCAACATACGCATAAGTCGCCAGCGCGCCTACCGCCGCGAACAGCACCACCAGCAACAGCCGGACGCGCAGGCCCAGGGCGAGAATCGCCAGCAAAGGCCACAACAAAATTCCGCTGGCCATCGTTCCTTCCGCTACAAATGCCGCCGCCGCGCTGGCCAGAAGCCAGTACAGCGCACGCTTGCGGTTTAGCGCCGCCAGCACCAGGAAAAGAACCGCGAAAAAACCGAAGGCCGTCGCCGGAAGAATTCCCACCCCCAGCGGATTGAACGATTGGTGTTGCGATGCCCAAAACAGCGCGAAGGCGGCCAAGCCTGCCCCCGTTCCCACCAGCCACTTCGGCCATCGCGCAATACGGCGCAGGGCCCATACCCAGGCGAACAGATTTACCGCTTGCAGAGCGTAAATCTCCACATACAGCGACGTATTTCGCCCATGGAACCAATACAGGTCGGCGGTCTCCATCAGCTTGGCGAAGGGTGTCCGGTGCTCGTTGTGTAGAGCCCATAGCAGCGGAATGGTGTACCAGCCCCGATTGCTGCCCAGTTCCACCAGAATGGACCATTGATCTTCGAAGGGAAACCGGATCAGCGAATGGAACGTAACGTAGAGCGCGGAGACAATCGCGGCACAGCCCAACAGCAGGCTCCAGACCTGGATTATCTGCGTGTAGCTCGCCACGTCACGTTCGCGTTGGAGGGCAAGATAATTCGGTGGTGTTGTCACTCACCCGAGTTTAGCGATTCGCCCGCTGTGCCAAAATTGCGAGTGCCAACGAACAATGGAGTGGAAGCCGAAACATAATCCGTGGGCCATTGCCCTCACCGTGACGCTGGCGACGTTTATGGAAGTGCTGGATTCATCGATTGCGAATGTCGCGCTCCCGCACATTGCCGGAAACCTGGCCGCCAGCCAGGACGAATCCACCTGGGTTCTCACCAGTTACCTGGTTTCGAACGCCATCGTGTTGCCCATCAGCGCGTGGCTCGCTTCAACGTTCGGGCGCAAGCGTTTTTACATGACTTGCGTTGCCCTTTTCACCGCCAGCAGCTTTCTCTGCGGCTTCGCGCCCAGTTTGGGCGTGCTTATCTTTTTCCGTATTTTGCAGGGCATCGGCGGCGGCGGCCTAGCTCCCAGCGAGCAGGCCATCCTAGCCGATACCTTCCCTCCTTCCATGCGTGGAATTGCGTTCGCCGTGTACGGGATGGCCGTTGTGGTGGCCCCCGCCATCGGCCCCACGCTGGGCGGTTGGATCACTGACAACTACAACTGGCGGTGGATCTTCTATATCAACATCCCCGTGGGTTTGCTCTCTCTCTTTTTGACCTCGCGCCTTGTGGAAGACCCGCCCTACCTTGCCGAGGAGCGCAAGAAACGCGGCGGCTTCCGTGTGGATTATATAGGCCTGGGTTTGATTGCGCTGGCGGTGGGCTGCCTGCAATTGGTCCTCGATAAGGGCCAGGAGGCGGATTGGTTCGCCTCCCCATACATCACGGTTACGCTTTTGGTGGCGGCTGTTTCGCTCACTGTGTGGATCGTTTGGGAGTGGCATCACCCGCAGCCCATCGTGGATATCAAGCTGTTCAAAAGCCGCAACTTCGCAACCGCCATGTTCTTCACTTTTATCCTGGGCATGGTGCTTTACGGCACCACCGTGGTGATCCCGCAATTCCTGCAATCGCTGATGGGTTATTCGGCGGTGAAGGCCGGCGAGGCCATGTCCGGCGGCGGTCTGGCCATGATGATCATGATGCCCATCGCGGGCATACTGGTTTCGCGCGTGGACGCCCGCTTCATGATTGCGGCGGGCTTCGCGATGACTGCCCTCGCGCTGCATCACATGGCCACCCACCTCACGCTGCAGATGGATTTCGGAACGGCCGCCATGCTGCGCGTCTACCAGACCTTGGGCTTGGCGTTCATTTTCATTCCTTCGAACACGCTGGCGTACGTGGCGATTCCGCGGGAGAAGAACAACCAAGTGTCCGGCATGAACGCCTTCATCCGCAATATCGGCGGCAGCATCGGCATTTCTCTGATCAGTACATTTTTGACGCGGCTCTCGCAGCGGCATCAGACTTTTCTGGTCGCAAACGCGCATCCGGGGAACGCGAATTTCGATGCGCTGACGGGCGGTATCGCATCGCGCCTGATGGCTTCCGGAGTGAATTCTGTCACGGCGACGGCGCAGGCGTACCGGCGGGTCTACCTGATGATTCAAGCTCAGGCGGCCACGCTGGCGTACGTCGACATCATATCTTATCTGACTGTGCTGGTAGCAGCATTAATCCCACTCGTGGCCTTGATGCGGAAGGCACCCCGGGCGGCCAAGAGTAGCGAAACCGCTATTCATTAGCGCCCCCGTTAAAACCGGTTGCAACCTCAAACTGGCGCCGTGCGTCTTCACCCCAAGCGCTTCAGTTACAATGATGGTGTTCCCAATACGAGGTGTACGCTCATGAAGTTTGTCCGTCCTGGAATTTCGCATACTGCGGTTTCCGCTCTTCTCTCCACAATTCTGGCCGTTCCGCCGGCTTCTTTCGCGGCGAAAAAGCAAACGCCGCTGGGTCCCGATCAGGAAACGGTAGCCAAGCCGCTCACCGATAAAGAGAAAAAGAAGCGTGAGGCAAAGCTCCGCAAGGAACTGGAAACGCCTTATAAGAAATGGCTTTCCGAAGACGTTGCCTACATCATCACGGACGAAGAACGGCAGGCGTTCAAACACTTCAATACTGACGAAGAGCGCGAACAGTTCATCGAGCAATTCTGGCTGCGGCGCGATCCCACGCCCGATACGCAGGAAAACGAATTTAAAGAAGAGCACTACCGCCGCATCGCCTATGCGAATGAGCGGTTCGCTTCCGGAATCCCCGGCTGGAAGGCCGATCGCGGCCGTATTTACATCACCTATGGTCCCGCCGATGAAGTGGAATCGCATCCCTCCGGCGGCAGTTATGAAAGGCCGTCCGAAGAAGGCGGCGGCAACACTTCTACCTTTCCGTTCGAGAAATGGCGGTACCGGTATATCGAAGGCATCGGCAGCGATATCAACATTGAGTTTGTGGATACCACGATGACCGGTGAGTACCGCATGACGATGGATCCTTCGGAAAAAGATGCGCTGCTCTACGTGCCTGGCGCGGGTTTGACCTTGACGGAACAGTTGGGGCTTTCCTCTAAGACGGACCGTTTCAATCGCACCGACGGCACGCATTTGGGTACTGCATTCGGCGGCGAATCCTCAAAGT
The DNA here is from genome assembly GCA_038229155.1 of Bryobacterales bacterium. Lineage (GTDB taxonomy): Bacteria > Acidobacteriota > Terriglobia > Bryobacterales > Bryobacteraceae > JALYXI01. The sequence continues at coordinate 12,741 of JBBROT010000038.1, forward strand.
TGAACGAGTTCAATCGCCTGGAGCAGTTCGCGAAATTGCAGAAGCCTCCGGTGGTGAAGTTTAAAGATCTGGAAGCGGCCATCCGTACTCGCATCACTTACAACGTGCTGCCCATGCAGGTCAGGATGGATTTCATCCGGGTCACGAATTCCTCCGTCCTCACCAACGTGACGCTGCAGTTCGAAAACAAGGATCTGCAGTTCCAGGCGAAAGACGGTGTCCAGAAAGCGGTAGTGAATGTGTTCGGCCGTATCACCACCATGTCGCGCCGGCCGGTGAATACGTTTGAGCGGACGGTCACGGTCGATTCGCCCACGCAGATGCTGAAAGAGTTCGCGGGCCGCCAATCCATCTTCCAGGAATCGATTCCGCTGACGCCTGGTACTTACCGGCTGAACGTGGTCGCGAAAGACATTGTCGCGGGTAACATGAATAACTATGAAGTTGCAATCACGGTGCCGCACTTCGATGACGAAAAGCTCTCGAGCAGTTCGCTGATCCTGGCCGATCAACTGGAAAAGGTGCCCACGAAGAGCATCGGTGCCGGGCAGTTCGTGATCGGCACCTCGAAGGTGCGCCCTCGTTTGAATGACAGTTTCAAGCAGGATGAGAAACTTGGCCTTTACATGCAGGTCTATAACTTCTCACCCGATGAAAAGACAAAGAAGCCAAACGCGTCCGTGGATTACGAAATCGTCAAGAAGGGCACGAACGAGAAGGTTTTGGAGTTCTCGGAAGAAGTGATTTCCATGCCCGGCGCATCCGCCAATCAGGTGACGATCGAGAAGGTGCTTTCATTGAAGCAAATGCCTCCGGGCCAGTACACGCTGCGGCTGAAAGTGACCGATAAAAATAATAATCAGACCCTGACCCCATCCACCTCGTTTACGGTAACGTAGAACATGAGGAGGTCGGCACCCGGAATGGCGTTCCATCGCAACGTACGGCTGCTGTCCTGCCTGCTGGCTCTCGGTGCGTTGAATCCGGCACTTGCGGTTTCTCCGCTTTCCCTTTCCGGCGGCCTGGGCGGGACGGTTCGCGATGCCGCGGGCAAGCCCCAAATGGGAGCTGCCGTGGCTCTATACGACTTCCGCGACCAACTGCTCGAAAGATCATTAACCAATGAGCGCGGTGGGTTTTCCTTCGGCGGCCTAAGCCCTAATCTCTATTCGGTTCGAGTGACACTGTCCAGCTTTTTGCCCGCCGTGCGCGATGGCATCAAGGTCCAAGCCGGAATGCGCCGCCTGCTGGATGTGAACCTCTCCAATCTGTTTAGCTCCATCCAGTTCGGAACTCCCGATGCTGGCTCGACGGGCCTAATGAGCGATGACTGGAAGTGGACCGTTCGCGCCGCTGGGAACACCAGATCCGTCCTGCGTATCCTGCCCGCCGCCGGGACTTACACCGTACCCGCTAATCGGCCTTCCGCATTTAGCGAAAGCCGCGGGCTGGTGCGCGTTTCCGGCGGCGATGCCGGAAGCAGCGAAGACGCCGACGTGGGCACGGCGTTTGCGTTCTCCACTTCTCTCTATGGTGCGAATCAGCTTCAGTTCAGCGGCAATTTAGGTTACGTATCGGCTGGCGGGCTTCCCTCGGCTGCATTTCGCGCCGCTGTGAGCAGGCCTTTTCTGGGCGGCAACCCTGTGCTCGCTTTCACCGTGCGTCAGGTCTCGGTACCGGAGCGTGTGAATGGCGTCGATGGCAACGTCCCGCATTTCCGCACATCCGCTATCAGCCTGGGCGATAAGGCGCGCGTCTCCGATAACCTCGATCTCGAGTACGGTTTTGAGCTCGATTCCATCTCATACATAGACCGGGTTCACTACTTCAGCCCATACGCCAAGCTGACCTATCATGTGGACCAGACGAAGGTAGATTTCACTTACACGTCGGGTAATGCCCGGCCGGATCTGGGTGCCGCGCCTTCGGCTTCGAATAACGATCTGGAGCACGATGTTTCCGCCCTTGGCCGTGTGCCGCGCGTGAGTCTGCATGACGGCCGCGCCAAGGTGCAGCGCGGTGAAGATTACGAGTTCGGTGTTTCCCGGCGAATCGGTTCGCGCGAGTATCGCGTGGCGGCTTACCGGGAATCCGTGACCAATGCGGCTCTCACTATGGCTTCTCCCGGCGGCGAGCTTTTCTCGGGCGATCTGCTTCCAGATCTTCTCTCGAACACCGCTCTTTTTAACGCGGGCGATTATCACACCATCGGCTACACCGGTTCCGTTACTCAGGATTTAGGCGACCGCTACAAGCTGATTGTGAACTACGGGTCGGTGGGAGTGCTGGTGCCGGAAACAGGTACGTTGAGTTCCGATGGCGCGGATGAACTGCG
>JBBROT010000039.1:0-14917 GCA_038229155.1 Bryobacterales bacterium
ATAGTTGTCCCGGCGACTCGCACAATCCGAGGTTTGGAAACAGAGGTCGTGCTTTCAGCGGACGACGGAATGCCTGCGGAGTGCGCGCTGAATTTCGATCACGTATCCCTGGCCCAGCGGGATCGGCTCGGACCGGTATTGTGTATCTTTCCCGAAGACCGCTGGCCTGAGGCACGGAAGGCTTTACTCAAGGCACGTGGTTTTCGCATAAGCGAATTGAACTGATCGGCTTGCACCCTTCCTGCATTCCCCACCGATCGAACTGACGCCCGCCCCCGGAAAACGCGAAATCTAAAATCGCTCCCGCCCCACCCCGCATCTCCTTATCTTTGTCCCGCTCGCCCGTCTTCACCGCACCCTTTCACCATGCACTCCACCAGTGAAAACTTGACGCAGCAACACCGCATAATGGAACAAACATGAATAGAACGCAATTGCCCGGCAAGCCCTATCCGCAAGGGGCCACCTGGGACGGTGTGGGTGTCAATTTTTCACTGTATTCGGAAGGTGCAACCGGTGTCGAACTTTGCCTCTTCAATCCAACGGCCGCCGAACCCACGGAGCGCTATCGGTTCAAGGAAATCACGGGCTCCATCTGGCATTGCTACCTCCACGGCCTCAAGCCCGGTCAGCTCTACGGCTATCGCGTCAGCGGCCCTTATAACCCTGAGCGCGGCGAACGTTTCAACAATCAAAAGCTTCTCATCGACCCTTACGCCAAGGCCCTCCAAGGCACCGTCAATTGGGATGCGCCCGTATTCTCATACCAATCCGGCGGCCCCAATGAAGATTTCGAAATCGATGAGCGCGATAGCGGCTGGGGTGTCCCCAAAGGCGTCGTCACCGCCTCCCATTTCGATTGGGAAAACGATCGCCCTCCTAACACGCCGCTCCACGATTCCGTCATCTACGAACTGCACGTAAAAGGCTTCACCGCCACCAATCCCGATGTCCCCAAAGAGCTGCGCGGCACTTACGCCGCCCTTGCATACGGCGGCACTATAGATTACCTGAAGAAACTTGGCGTCACCGCCGTCGAACTCATGCCCGTGCATGCCTTCCTCGATGATGACCGCCTCGTCAAAGCCGGGCTCCGCAATTATTGGGGCTACAACACGCTAAATTTTTTCTCCCCCGACGCCCGCTACAGCAGCTCCGGCGACGCCGGCGATCAAGTGGGCGAATTCAAGAACATGGTCAAGGCCCTGCATCGCGCCGGCATCGAGGTCATCCTCGACGTGGTATATAACCACACCGCCGAAGGTAACCACATGGGGCCGACACTTAGTTTCAAAGGCATCGACAACGCCACTTACTATCGACTTACTGAAAATTCGCGCTTTTACATGGATTATACCGGCACCGGCAACACGCTCAACGTGCGCAATCCGCAGGTGCTGAAATTGGTCATGGATAGCCTGCGTTACTGGGTGCTTGAAATGCACGTCGATGGCTTCCGCTTCGATCTTGCCGCCGCCCTCGCCCGCGAGTTACACCAAGTGGATCGCCTCTCCGCCTTCTTCGACATCATCAATCAGGACCCCGTCATCAGCCAGGTCAAACTCATCGCCGAACCCTGGGACGTGGGCGAAGGCGGCTATCAGGTCGGCAAATTTCCCTCCCTATGGGCCGAATGGAACGGCAAGTATCGCGATTCCGTGCGCCGCTATTGGAAGGGTGATGGCGGCCAGATAGCCGAACTCGGTTATCGCCTCACCGGCTCGAGCGATCTCTACCAGCGCGATGGCCGCCATCCCACCGCCAGCATCAACTTCATCACCGCGCACGATGGCTACACGTTGAACGATCTGGTCAGCTATAACGAGAAACACAACGAAGCCAACGGCGAAAACAATCAGGACGGCGACAACGCCAACAACAGTTGGAACCACGGTGACGAAGGCCCCACCGCGAACCCGGAAATCTTCGAATTGCGCGAACGCCAAAAGCGTAACTTCATCGCCACGCTTCTGCTCTCTCAGGGCGTTCCCATGATCTGCGGCGGTGACGAAATCGGCCGTGAGCAGCAAGGCAACAACAATGCCTACGCGCAGGACAACGAAATCACCTGGTACAACTGGGAGCTCGATCAGCCCAAGAAAGATCTTCTTGAATTCACGCGCAAGATGATCCAGTTCCGCCGCGATCATCCCAACCTGCACCGCCGCAAATTCTTTCAAGATCGCCGCATCGATCCCGCCGGCGTCGAAGGCCGTGAAATTGAAGGTGCCAACGTCCGCGACATCACCTGGGTTCGCCAGGATGGTTGCGAGATGACCGAAGATGAATGGAACGCTGGCTGGATCCGCTGTGTCGGTCTCCGCCTCAGCGGTGAAACGCTCGATGATGTCAACGGAGCCGGCGAGCCCATCAAAGACGATACCTTCTTCTTCCTCATGAACGCCCATCACGAAGACCTCGATTTCAAACTCATCCCGCCTCGCGAAGGCAAAATGTGGGAAGTCATCTTCGATACGCGCGTCACCGAAAGCAAGCCCGGCGAACAGAAACCCGGCGGCTCGCAATACAACCTCATGTCGCGCTCCGTCGTGGTTCTGAAACAAGCTGACCCACTTGTCTCGAACTAATGCCGCCCCGCGCCACTTATCGAATCCAATTCCATAAAGATTTCGGCCTCGATGCCGCCGCCGCCATCGCCGATTACCTGCGCGCGCTCGGCGTCTCGCACCTCTATAGCTCGCCCTACCTGCAGGCCGTCCCCGGCAGCATGCATGGTTATGATGTGGTGGATCATCGCGCCGTCAATCTGGAATTGGGCGGCGCGGCCGCGCATGAACGCCTCACCGCCAAGCTCCGCGAAGAAGGTCTCGGCCAGATTCTCGATATCGTGCCGAACCACATGGCCATCGGCACCGGCCTCAATCGCTGGTGGTGGGATGTGCTCGAAAATGGCCTCGCCAGCCGCTATGCCGCGTACTTCGATATCGATTGGCAAAGCCCCGAAGAGAAGCTTCGCAACAAGGTCACCGTGCCCATCCTGGGCAATCATTACGGTCGCGCTCTGGCCGCCGGCGAAATCACCCTCACGCGCCAAGGCGGCTCCTTCGTCTTCCGCTATTTCAACCATCGGCTGCCGGCTTCACCCGAATCTTTGGCCCCGCTCCTCACGTCTGCCGCGGAGCGTGCCGCATCCGATTACCTCGGCTTCCTCGCCAACTCCTGCCGCCTGCTGACCCACTCCCTGCCGGAGCGTCATCGCGATAAAGAGGTGCTGCGCGGGCTGCTTGCCCGGCTCTGTGAAGAAGATTCCGATATCTGCCGCGCCATGGACGCCGAACTAGAACGCGTCAATGCCGATGCCGATGAACTTGATCGAATGCTGGAGGAGCAGAACTATCGCCTCGCCTTCTGGCGCACCGCCGAACGCGAGTTGGGCTACCGCCGCTTCTTCGATATCAACACGCTCGTCGGCCTGCGCGCGGAGCGGCCCGAAGTCTTCCGCGATACCCATCGCCTCATCCTTGAATGGGCCAACCGCGGCGTCCTCGATGGCCTCCGCGTCGATCATCCCGATGGTCTGCGCGATCCCCGCAAATACTTCGACGACCTTCACGAAGCCGCGCCCAACGCCTGGATCGTCGCCGAAAAAATACTTGAGCCCGGCGAAACCCTGCGCGAAAATTGGGCCGTCGCCGGCACCACCGGTTACGATTTTCTCAACATCCTGGGCGGCCTCTTCATTCACCCCGCGGGCGAAGAATCCCTCACGCGCCTCTATCAGGAATTCACCGGCGAGCTGCGCTCATTCCCCGAACTCGCCCTTGAAAAAAAGGGCATGGCCCTGCGCGAATTGCTCGGCAGTGATGTCAACCGTCTCACCCAAATGTTCATGGAAGTGTGCGAGCGCCGCCGCGAACAACGCGATTACACACGGCACGATATCCATCACGCCATCCGCGAAGTAGTCTCGAATTTCCCCGTCTATCGCACCTACGTTCGCGCCGAACAAGGCGAAGTCGCCGCCGCCGATATCGAATGCGTCCAGGCTGCCGTGAAGCTCGCCACCGCCCACCGGCCGGACCTTGACCCGGAGCTTCTGGCCTTCCTCGAAAGCGTGCTTCTCCTGCGAGATCGCGGCACCTCCGAAACCGAATTCGTCATGCAGTTCCAGCAGTTCACCGGCCCCGCCATGGCCAAGGGTGTCGAAGATACCGCTTTCTATTGCTACAACCGCCTGGTCAGCCTCAACGAAGTCGGTGGCGATCCCGGCGAGTGGGGCGTGTCTCCCCAGCGCTTCCACGATTACTGCGCCTCCGCCCGCCCCGAAGCCATGCTCGCTACATCCACGCATGACACCAAACGCAGTGAGGATGTGCGCGCCCGCTTGAGCCAGATTTCAGAGATCCCCGATGAGTGGTCCATCGCCGTCAAGCGCTGGTCCGCCCGTTCCGAAGGCCGCCTCGATCGCAACACCGAATACCTCATCTACCAAACCATGCTCGGCGCGTGGCCGCTCTCTCAGGAACGCCTCATGAGCTACATGGAAAAGGCGGTGCGCGAAGCGAAAACCAACACCTCCTGGACCCATCCGGATTCCGGATACGAATCCAGCCTGCGCACCTTCATCGATGGTATCTACGGCGATCAGGGCTTCCTCCGCGATTTCGAAGCCTTCGTCCAACCCCTCATCGAACCCGGCCGCATTCAATCGCTTTCCCAGACCCTCATCAAGCTCACCGCGCCCGGCGTTCCCGATCTCTATCAGGGCACCGAGCTCTGGGATTTAAGCCTCGTCGATCCCGACAATCGCCGCCCCGTCGATTACAGCCTTCGCCGCCGCCTCCTCGCCGCACTGAACGCGCTCACACCCGCTGAAATCTGGCGGCGCCAGGACGAAGGTCTGCCCAAACTATGGGTGACGCAACAAACGCTCGCTATCCGCCCCATCCTCGGCACCTATCGCCCCATCCCCGCTCCGGACAACGTCATCGCCTATGCCAGAGGCGAAGTGATCGTCATCGCGCCGCGCTTCGTGCTCTCGCAAGGCCTCTCAACAGGCACCATCGCACTGCCCGAACGCTCGTGGCACAACACGATCTCCGGCGAACCGGTAAACGGTGGCGATGTCCACCTCTCCACGCTCTTCCGCACCTTCCCCGTTGCCCTTCTCATCTAGCCGGTCACAGAAGCGCAAAATAAATTTCCACGCCGCCGCCACTCGCGAAACACTCCCCTGTCAACTCCGGGAACCGCCAAGCCGCCAACCCGCGCGCTAAGCTCCAGGCGCAAGGAGATCTCCGTGTCACCAGCTCCCGAACCCGCGCAGTATTCGCCCCATCCCACCCTCACCGCGCCGCAGCATCATGTGCTGTCGCTTCTCGCCGAAGGTCAATCCATCGCTCAGGCCGCCGCCGATGCCGGCGTTCATCGCAATACCGTCCGCAACTGGCGCCGCACCGTACCCGCCTTCGCCCGCGAAGTCGAATTCGCCGTGCGCGAACAAGCCCTCGTCTGGCACCAGCGATCCGTCGAACTCGCCCCGAAAGCCCTCGAAGTCCTTGATGAGATCCTCGTGAATCCCCAAGCCTCCCCCGTCCTCCGCCTCCGCGCCGCTCTCGCCGTGCTCAAAACCGCCACCGAAGTAAAGACCGAACCCCTCCGCGATATCGTCCACTCCCTCGTCGATCTCGAATCCGCGCACAACCTCATCGTCGCGAAGAAACAAGACGCCGCGGACCGCATTGTGCACAACCCAGCAATTCAAAATCCTGCACAATCCTGCACAACGCCCCCCATCCGCAAAGCCCCCGAACCCGGCCGCAACTCCGCCTGCCCCTGCAACTCCGGCCTCAAATACAAGCGCTGTTGCGGCCGCCCGCACAACGCCGCAGCCTCCTGACCGCCCGCTACTGAATATTCAACTGCACCAGATTCGAACCGCCCACGTCCGCACCCACATTCCCACGCCCGCGCAACTCCGCCGGCAACTGTACATTCACCTGGTCCAACCCCGGAAAGCCAGGTGCCGGCCCCGCGTACAACACAGCAACCGGCAAGCCCCCCACACGCGCCGTCACGCCGCTCCCGTGCCGTATCCCCGTTCCATACAAACTCACATAAACCAGCCCGCCACTCACATCGATCGGCACCGCGACGCACCCCGCCGCCGCGCACCGGAACACCGCCACATCGGTCAAGCCATACTTATCCGCGCGCACCGCCGTCGCCGCTGCCACGCCCGCTCCCGTGCCTGCCAAGCTGAACAGCGCCGGCGCAAATGCCTGCACCGCAGCCCGCGCCGTAACCTGCGATGCCTGGTCACCAACGCGCACCACGGCCACTCCCGACGCCGTCCCCGCCGGCACCAAAAAATTGATCTGCCCCGCGCTCGCATACAGCACCGACGCCGTGCGCGTTACCCCCGCCGCATCCGTCACCGTCACCTGGCTTCCCGTGAATGTGCCGAATACCGAAGCCAGCGAATCCGCCGCAATCGCCGCGAGCGGTGCCGCCGCCGATTGCACCGTCGTCCCCGTCCCAATCACCCCGTAATACCGCGCCATCCAATACGGCAGCGTGTAATCGATTCCCGCTGATTCCACATCTCCCGATCCCCCGCCAGCCAACTGAAACGGGTTCCTCTGCCAGATGTAATCCGTCGTCGGCCGCAGCGCCACCGGCACCGGCGAACAAGCCTCCGGCCCGCAGACCTTCACCGTGCCCGATACGTCCACATACACATTGCGTCTCGGCCGTTGCAGCCACTGGTCCAGCAGTTGCTGCGTCTCCTGATCGCGCGCCGCATCGGGCCCTTGAATTGCCCGGTCCACCATATTGAAAAACGCGTTCTGATGGCTCGCCGTGAACCCGCGCAGCACCTGGTAAGCCGTCAGCCCATCCATGCTGCTCTGCAATCGTAGCAGGTGATAGAAGCTCGCGTAGTCCAGATTGAACTTGAAGTAGGAACTCAAACTCGCCACATCCACCGCAACGCCCGCGCCCACCGGGCCCGTGAAAAACGGAGGGCTCACCGGCTGATTCGGGTTCACATGGTTCGCCACAGCCAGCAGCATCCGCAGCTCTTCCGGACGCAACAGAAAGGTATTCGCGATATCGTCATTCGGGCTCCATTGGTGCCGCGACACGAACCCGATCAGCCGCGCCGTCAAGTCTGCCGCGTCCTGCTTCACCTGCGCATCGTTCACAAAGTCGTAAGCCACTCCCAGCCCCAGGAACGCCCCGATCACCTGATCGCGCGAAGTGTTGTCGAGCCACACAAACGCTCCCGCCTGATGCACGGTGTTGCGCGCCTCTTCGCTTTCAATGCCCGCCGCGAAGGGGGAATCCGCCCGTACGATGCACCGCGCCAGCCGGTTGTCGCCCGTCACATCCGCCAGGCTCTTCAGCCCCGCCAGCGCCGCCCGCACATTGTCGAGAGCTTCCGGTGCCGCGGTCACCTGAAAACGGAACGCCTCCCCGGCCAGATAAGTGCCTGTCCACAGCGCCGAATCGCCGCAGCGCGTGTAGCCGATAATCTGGTCGCTCGCCGACGAAGCGAAGATCGGGTCCAGCACCGTCCCGAACGGCATATGCCGCGCCCGCACATTCACCGCCAGCGCGACCGCATCGCTCTCCGCCGCCATCAGCGGACCCAGCACCAACACCGCCAACAGCACCATCCTGCTCATGAGTTCCCCTGCACCATGCTTTACGAGACCTCGATCTTGATGCCCCCAATATTCTTCGCCAGTACGTTATAAAGCCCGGCAAACGCCAGCGACCCGACAAAGCCAATCGCGCCGTAAAGGAGCGGGAAAACAATGATCGATCCAGCGCCCAGCGCCATCATTCCGGTGCCTTGGCCCGCTCCCGTAAGCGTCCCCGCCAAAGTCGAAAAAACGAACATAAACAATCCCGCGATCAGTCCGCCGAGAGCATAAACCGCGCCCATCAATTTGGCAAAAGACAGGGGATCCATCCTGGTGATAGTCATCCCTACCTTTTACCTCAGAACCCGGCTTACGATTTCCCCTGCACCCACCGCGTGCTCGCCGGGCCCATATGCACATGCGCTCCCGTCGCCTTATGCGCAATCGCCGCGCGAAACGCAAAGAACGGAATCCGGTTCGCCGTCAGAAAATGCCGCAGCCACACCCCCTCCGGAGCGTCCGGATTCACCGCCACATCCACCCGTCCCCGATGGTCGAACCCCATCGATTTGTGCACCTCGCTCCCGCCATCCGCGCTCACCGGCAGCCCATGCCGGAAGCGCGCGAAAAACGCCGTCTCCACCCGCGTCCGGTCCAGCGTCGTGAACGTGCCCTTCCCGTCGAAGTGCTCCATCCGCTTGCGCGCCTCCAGCGGAGACATCGACCCCAACTGCGCCATCAGATCCGCTTCCGCCGCCGCCATGAACTCCACCTGCTTCACCAGCTTGCCCCGAGCCACCGCCCAATCCACATCCTTCTGTGCGCGGTCCACATCGTCTTTCGCCACGTTCAGGTCCTGCAGCGCGATAATCCCCGCCGCCAGTTGTTTCGCCGCCTCTTCCAGCGTCTTCTTCCGACGCGCCAGCCTCCGCTCGGCCGCCGTCACGGTCTCCGCCGCCTGTTCCGTCGTCACATCGCGCCCGAACAGCGCGCGCGTGATCACCGCTTCATCCTGTTTGTCCAGCAGATCCTGCTCGGCTTTTTCCAGGCGCGCCCGCGGTACCGTGCCGTTTTCCACCAGCATGCGCATCCTCTCCACCTCCATGCGCGCCCTCAATACAGAAGGGTCCTCCAGCGCCATCTCGGCCGAAGTCGGTTTTTGGGCGTTCATTGCAACGGCAAACAGTGCCGCCGCCCATAGCAGTCTCGGTCTCAAAGCTCTCGTTCGTAGTGTACGATAATGGCTTGGGAGACAGTCTCTGGCGCGGGAAGAAGTAGAACAAATCGAAACCACGGAAACATCAACGGAAACGCCGCACTGGTTGCTTGCGGTCCGTGCCGCGCAGGATAAACAAGCCGAAGACATCATCGTCCTTGACCTCACCGGCATCACCTCCTTTACAGATCATTTCGTGATCTGCACCGGTAACAACAACCGGCAAGTGCAGGCCATCAGCGATGAAATCAATCTGAAGCTGAAAGCCGTCGGCGACCTGCCCTCCAGCCTCGAAGGGTACGAAGGCGCGGAATGGATACTCGCCGATTACAGCGATTTCCTGGTGCACATCTTCTCGCCCAAGTCCCGCGAATATTACGCGCTCGAACGGCTCTGGCGCGCCGGAAAAATCGTCGAAATCCCCGCGGCTTGAAGGTTTTCCTCTATTTCATCGGCAAGCCAAAGGATCCTCACGCCAACGCCATTGCAGAAGAGTTCGTCCGCCGCGCCGCCCACTATGCGCCAACGCTCATGCTGGAAATCAAGCCGGACAAATTCGATATCCCCGCCAAGCACCCCACTGCCCGCCGCGTCTATCTCGATCCAGGCGGCACCGCGATGGCGTCTGACGACTTCGCCCGCCTCTTCTCCACCGCCGAAATGGCCGGCCATGACATCGTCTTCCTCATCGGCGGTCACGACGGCCTGCCCCCTTCCTGGCGAAAGGACGCCCACGTGCTCCTTTCCCTCTCGCGCATGACCTTCCCTCATGAATTGGCCCGCGCCATGCTCTCTGAACAGATCTATCGCGCTTGGGCCATCTTGCGTGGCCATCCGTACCCGCGTTAGTCTGGGAAGTTCGCTCTAAAAATGGCTTGGTTTAAACGAGAACCGCAAAACCCCGATAAGAAGCCCAAAGTCGATGACGCCGATAAGACCGTCAAGACAGAAGGGTTGTGGAGCAAGTGCGAGTCCTGCCGCGAAATCATCTGGAAGAAAGATCTGGAGACCACCCACAACGTCTGCCCCCGTTGCGGTGCCCACTTTCGCCTGAATGCCCGCGCCCGCCTCGAACTCCTCTTCGACGAAGGCCGCTTCGAAGAACTCGATGACGACCTCCGCTCCTCTGACCCGCTCTCCTTCGTCGACAACAAGCCCTATCGCGAACGCCTGCTGTCCATGCAGTCCGCCACCGGCCTCACCGACGCCCTCATCTCCGCCCGCGGCCTGCTCAACGGCCGCAAAGTCAACATCTGTGCAATGGACCCGCGCTTCATCGGCGGCTCCATGGGCTCCGTCATGGGTGAGCGCATCACGCGCGCCATCGAACGCAGCATCGCCGATAGCGCCCCCATCGTCATCGTCTCCGCCTCGGGCGGCGCGCGCATGCAGGAAGGTGCCATCAGCCTCATGCAAATGGCCAAAATTTCCTCCGCCCTCATGCGCCTCGATGAAGCCCGCATCCCCTACATCAGCGTCCTCACCGACCCCACCACCGGCGGCGTCACCGCCAGCCTCGCCATGCTGGGCGACCTCAACATCGCCGAACCCGGCGCGCTCATCGGTTTCGCCGGCCCCCGCGTCATCGAGCAGACCATCCGCCAAAAGCTCCCCGATGGCTTCCAGCGCAGTGAGTTCCTGGTCAAGCACGGCATGCTCGATGCGGTGGTCCCCCGCGCCGAACTCAAGACCTACATCTCCCAAGCCCTCAAGTTCTTCGTGGGATGACTTACCGGGATGCCGTTGAGCGGCTCTACGCGCTAGGCAACGAACTCCCCAAGACCGCGAAGTTCGGCCTTGAAAACATCACCCGTACCCTCGAAGCGCTCGGCAATCCCCACCGCATCCCCCGCTTCATCCACGTCGCCGGCACCAACGGCAAAGGCAGCACCTGCGCCATGATCGAAGCGGCCTTGCGAGCCACCGGATTCCGCACCGGCCTATACACCTCGCCGCACCTCATCGAGCCCACGGAGAGAATTCAAATCGCCGGCGCACCCATCAGTGAGCAGAAGTTCACCGAAGCCTTCGAAGAGGTGGAAAAGGTAGGCCTCACAACCTACTTCGAATCCGTCACGGCAATGGCCTTCCTGCTCTTCGCCAAAGAAGCCGAAATCGTAGTGCTCGAAACAGGCCTCGGCGGCCGCCTCGACGCCACGAACGTAGTTACTCCCGAACTCAGCGTAATCACTCCCATCGATTACGATCACCAGTTCTTCCTCGGCAATACACTCCTCGAAATTGCCAGCGAAAAGGCGGGCATCTGCAAACCCGGCATCCCAGCCGTGATCGCCCCTCAGCACGCCGAAGCCATGCCAGCCTTCGCGCATCACAAGCCGCTCATCCCAACCGAAGACTGGCCCCTGCGCAACGTGCATCTCGCCAAATGGAACAGCACCTTTGAAGCGGGCAAACTCTTCATCGCCTGCCCCCTCGCCGGCGCGCACCAAATCGAAAACGCAAGAACCGCCGCCGTCGCGCTAAGCCAACTCAACGTGAGCCCCCAAGGCATCGAGAGCGCCAAGTGGCCGGGCCGCCTCCAGCGCATCGCCTCGAATCCGGACGTCATCGTCGATGGCGCCCACAACCCCGCCGGAGCCCGAGCGCTAGCCGCCTACATCCGCCAGTTTTTCCCCACCGAACCGCTCACGCTAGTCTTCGGAGCGATGCGCGACAAAGCCGTTCAGGAAATGGCCGGCATCCTCTTCCCGCTCTTCGACGAAGTGATCCTCACCACCCCCAACCAATCAAGAGCGATGCCCGCCACCGAAATCGCCTCACTAGTAACGCACCCCAACCTGACAATCACGAACTCGCTCAGAGAACTCCCACGCTTTACAGCAACCACTTTCATAACGGGCAGCTTGTTCCTGGTGGGAGAATGCCTAAGCTGAGATCGTTATACGCTATGTATAGCGAATGCATTTCGAATGGGATGCGGGCAAGAACCATTCGAATCGAAAGAAGCATGCTGGAATCGATTTCGAAACGGCGTCCCGCGTGTTCGCTGATCCGAATCTGGTACTCCGTAAGGATCGCGTGATTGACGGCGAACTGCGCTGGCATGCTCTCTCGGTTCGGTACGCAGGGCGGTTTTATTGGTTGTGCATGTGTACATTGAGGAGAACGCGAATGGCGAAGAAACAATCCGAATCATCTCAGCCAGAGAAGCGGACCCGCGTGAGCGCCGAGGCTATCTGGACCAAGCCAATGACTAATCGCCAAAAGACTGCATTGGACGGCATAGCAAAACGTCAAAAGCAAGCAGCACCCAGTCAAATCGATTATTCAGACATTCCAGCGCTTACCGACATCCAGATAGCGCAATTACGGCGTCCTCGCAAGAGGCTGGTCGCAGTGCGGCTGGATTCCGACGTTTTCGAATGGATTCAACAGTTCGGCTCCGGCTATTCTACGCGCATCAACCAAGTTCTCCGGGTGGTGATGAACGGGCAACGGTAGAGTTTTGCGCCTTACCGGGACCACTTTCATAGCGAGCAGCTTGTTCCTTGTGCGACTCCATGGCGCAGGCACTTCTGGCCGAAAACGTGCCGCGTACCCGAGCCGGTGCCCGTCACCTCATGTCTCACCCAACCATCGCTGCGGTCGCGAACGATGCTCGTTTGCTCGAGCTTGCCAGAGAGTGGCTCGGTCCAGTGGCTATACCCTTCCACGCCACCCTATTTGAAAAATCTAAAGATCGCAATTGGCTCATCCCGTGGCATCAGGACACGGCACTTCCGCTTACCGCGAAAGTCAATGCCGCCGGGTGGGGCCCGTGGTCTGAAAAAGCTGGCGTCAACTACGCGCATGCTCCCACTTGGGCGCTGGCCCGCGTAGTCGCCTTGCGTGTGCATCTTGACCCGTCCGAATCCGGTAACGGTCCCCTCCGCGTAATTCCTCGTTCACACTTATTAGGTGTCTTGAGCGACGAACAGGTACTGGAGTTTGTAGATCGTCATGAACGAACGGAGTGCTGCGTGCCAAAAGGTGGAGTCATAGCCATGCGTCCACTGACGATACATTCTTCGTCCAAGGCGCAGAGCGAACAGCCCCGCCGCGTCTTGCACCTGGAATACGTTGAAAGCTTGGCTCTCACCGGCGGGCTGCAACTGGCGGTTGTTTAGCCATGCAGAACAAGTCTGAAGCTCTGCCAACCGCCGATGAGATCGCCGCGATGGCAACGCGGGGCGAAAACATCTCCAGCTTCTTCACCAATCGGTTCACCGTCATCAGACCCATTCGCCGTGTGAGCATCAACCTCCCTCCAGGGATGTTACGCAAACTGGATTCTCGGGCCGCGCGGCTGAGCGTGAGCCGTCAAGCGGTCATCGAAATGCTGCTCAAACACGCGTTGGATCTTGACGAACCGCAGCCATGAGCATCCTCGCTCTATCGCGCTTTCCCCGGCCCATACAACACCGCACCCGGACGCGCGGCCGTCACCTTGCCGCCCAGCAGTACCGGCTTCCCGTTCACCACCACTTCGCTGAAGCCTACCGAATATTGGTGCGGCTTCTCGAACTCAGCCTTGTCGCTCACCGTCGCCGCATCGAACACCACCACGTCCGCCTTCATCCCCACGCGCAGCAGCCCGCGGTCCGCAATCCCCAAACGCTGCGCCGGCATCCCGCTCATCTTGTGTACCGCTTCTTCCAGGCTCAGCACGTGTTGCACGCGAACATACTCGCCCAGCACGCGCGCGAATGTCCCATAGCTCCTCGGGTGCGGAGCCGCTTTCCCAAACACCGGTATGTCGCCATCGGACGCAATCATCGTGTACGGCGACCTCATAATCCGCGCCACATCCTCCTCCCCAATCGCGTGATAGATCATGCTGCACCCGCCGCGCTTCTGCATCGACATCGTGGTCTCGGCCACTTCCTCGAACGTCGCTTCCACGCCGCGCGCCCGTGTCAAGTCGGCCAGGCTCTGGCCCGCCAGACTCTCATCGAAGCCGCAACTTGCCACCGTCACATTCTTCGCATCGCCGCCGCCGCGCCCATCGCGCAGATTCACCACAATCTGCGCTTTGATCCGCGCCCGCGCGTCCGGCGCATTCAAGCGTTCCACCGTAGCCTTCTGCCCGCCCTCCAGTGCCCACTGCGGCAGCAGCGCCGCAAGACCCGTGCTCGAAGCCGTGTAAGGATACTGATCGATCGTCACATCCACGCCCCGCGCCCGCGCCTCTTCCACCAGCTTCAACGTCGCAACGCTCTTGCCCCAGTTCGCCCGCCCGATGATCTTGTGATGTGTCACCTGCGTCGGCAACCGGCCCTCTTCGCCGATCCGTATAGTCTCGCGCACCGACTCTTCAATATGGTCCGCCTCATCGCGCATGTGCGATTGATGAATGCCGCCCATCGCGCCCACCACCTTTGCCAGTTCGATCACTTCTTCGGTATTCGCGAAATTGCCCGGCACATAGAACAGCCCGGTCGAAAGCCCGAACGCGCCGTCGAGCATGGCCTGCCGCGCCAGTCCGCGCATCTTGTCCAACTCCGCCGGCGTGGCCTGCCGGTTCACCAGCCCCAGCACTTCGCCGCGAATCGAACCGTGCCCCACGAAGCTGCCCACATTGATCGCGACCCCGTTCTCCTTCACCTTGTCGAGAAACGGAGCAAGTGGCAAAGCCGAGCTTCCGTCAGGCCCTTCGATCATGGTGGTCACGCCTTCACGCAGATAATTCTCCGCCGCCGGCACCGCGAACAGCCCACGCCTCCCGTGCGAGTGAATGTCGATGAACCCAGGCGCCACCATGCGTCCCTTCGCATCGATCCTCACCCGCGCCGCCGCTTGCGAAAGGTCTCCCACAGCCGCCACCGTATCGCCGCGAATCCCTACATCGGCCCGGAACCACGGGTTGCCGGCACCATCGATCACGCGGCCTCCCGCAATGATCACGTCATACGAGGCGGGTTGCATCAGCAGCAACAAAACAGGAATCAGCATGTCTACGATTTCGGTCCCAGATCCTTCCCGCCGTGCGACTTCAGCTGCGCGCTTACAGCCGTATATCCATTCACCACCGCCGCATGCAGCGGAGTCGCGCCGGCTTTGTTCGTCATGTTCACATCCGCTCCGCGCTCCA